>CAYFYU010000025.1:39621-46129 GCA_964347455.1 uncultured Spirochaetota bacterium
CGGAGGAGGGTACATTTTTGCACCTGCCCATAATATCCAGGATGATGTGCCTCCTGAGAATGTTGTTGCCATGTTTGACGCAGCTCATCGTTATGGCAAATATGCGATATGAAGGAGGAGTGTGTTATGAAGATTGGAGATAGAGAGTATACCAGGGATGAGATTGAGAAACGAATCGGTAACGTGGATCAGCTGGGTGGAACCCGCTGGTACGATTTTACCGAGGGTCCTGCGAAGGGTGTATCTGCAGTGGATTTTACCACCGGTTCCGGTCTCCATTTTACTGTATTACCAGACAGAGGTTTGGACATTCCCTTTTGCTCGTACAAAGGGCTGAATCTCGTCTATATTACTCCAAACGGTGTGGTAAATCCCGCTTTTTACGAGCCAGAGGGATTCGGTTGGCTCAGAACTTTTTTTGGGGGACTTCTCACCACCTGTGGTCTCACCTATTTTGGTGCTCCAGGTCGAGACGGAGACGAAGAGCTCGGACTGCATGGAAGATATTCGACCGCTCCGGCCCGTGGGGTGCGCATTCACAGCGGGTGGGAAGGCGATGAGTATCTGCTCGAGGTTTCAGGGACGGTCGAGGAGGCAATGCTTTTCGGCGATAAATTGCGGCTCACCCGTACCGTATCGACACGGATAGGAGAGCGATGGCTTCGTGTTCATGATGTAGTCGAAAACTTCGGTTTCAGGTCCTCGCCCTTCACCATCCTCTATCACATCAATCCGGGATTTCCCCTTCTCGATGAATCATGTGAACTTCTGTTGACCTCAACTGAAACCGAACCCTACGATGATGTCTCAAAAAGCGGGTTTGATAACTGGAACCGTTTCAGTAATCCAGTGCCGGACTATTCAGAGCAAAACTTCCTCCATACCATGAAAGCCGATGAGAATGACTACGCGCTGGTCGCTTTCATCAACAGATCACTTGTTGGTGGACTCGGTCTGTACCTTCGATTTCGGATAGACACCCTTCCCTATCTTAGCGAATGGAAGATGATGGGCGAAGGTGATTATGTTGTGGGAATGGAGCCGTGTAATACGAAGATCGACAACAGGGCTTCGCTCAGGAAAAACGGCAGGCTGCCTGAGATTCGTGCAGGTGAAACCAGGGAAATGGAAGTAGAGATAGGTGTTCTCGATGGTCAGGACGAAATAGATACGTTTCAGAAACGTACACAAGAGGTACTCGGTAAGGTTGGGTAGAATTCGATGAAGGAACGTTTGGAACAAGCAGTTGAGGACGAAAATTTTTACCGTCGTTTATTCGGAGAGAATCCTGCAATAATTAGAGAAAAAAGACGGATGCTACGCTCGGTATGTGATTTGTTCAGCGAACGGTTCAGCCGGAGAATTGATGGGGAGAGGATCTACCTGATAAACGTACCAAACCGGGTCGAGCTTCTCGGAAAGCATACCGATTATCAGGGAGGTGAAACCCTCCTCCTCACGGGACCGAAAAATTTCTTTGCATTGGCCCTTTCATCGGAAGGAGGCGTCTCCCAGCTGGTGAATGCAGAAGCTGCTCTTGGACAGACAACCTTGACATTGGGCGGGGGAAAGCCTGCATTGAGAGACGAAGGGGTCGGTTCGAACTTTACCTACACCGTTGTGAAAAGACTCTCAAATAACCTGCGGGATTTCGGTTTCGGTCCACTGCGGAATGTACAGGCTGTGTTTATGGGTGACATACCTTTTGGAGGTGGAACGTCGGGATCATCGGCAAAACTGATAACAGACTTTTTCATGTTCGGCTCGGTAAACGGCTTGTTTACGGATAATAGATTCATCTCTCTGGTTATAGAAAACGGCAGAAAAGCCGGCTTACGGATGGGCCAGGCAGAAGTTGATGATTTTACTCTCGCACTGTCGATGTACATTGCACATCATGAAAATGGTCTTGACTTCGGCGATTTAAAGGGAGACAGGGGAGTTGGAACCTTTGGGGGTTCGGAAGATCATACGGCGATAATACTGGGTAAGAGAAACAAGCTGCTGTTCTGCCGGTACTGTCCGACCGAGGTTATTGAGCTTGTCAGTATGCCTGAGGATTACTCAGTTGTCGTCGCATACTCTGGTCGCATAGCAGAGAAAACAAAGGAGGCCATGGCTAAGTACAACCGTTTATCCTTTGATGCGTCCAATGCAGTGAAAGTATTAAACCAGATAAACCGTACAAATTTCGGATTCCTGCGGGATTTTTTCCAGGATCTGCCGCCAGATGAGAAGGCGGATTTTGCCTACGACCAGCTTCTGAAAATCGGGAAAAAAGACCTTGCCGAGAGGGCCTTTCAGTTCTACAAAGAGCAGGATATCATTCATCGTGGTGTTGCGTATTTAGGACAAGAGAACCTGGCAGGGTATGGAGAGTTGATAAACCAGTCACACGATCTTTCCAGAAAGTATCTCAAAAACATTGTCTCTGAGGTGGATTTTCTCCAGAAATCCGCAAATGAGATGGGAGCTCTCGGTGCAACGGGGTTCGGTGCCGGTTTTGGCGGGAGCTGTTATGCGGTTATCAGGGCATCTCAACATGATGTTTTTGTCGAGGGATGGAGGAGAAAGTATGCCCAGAAGTACCCGCATTTTAAAGCAAAAGCCCAGTTCGATGTTTACCCTGCCTGTAGCGGCTGCTCCTGGGAGATCATTGAAACTTAATTAAGGAAGAAACTTGAACTCAAAAGAGCGTGTTCAGATTGCCCTTAACCACAAAGAGCCGGATCGGGTACCCCTTGATCTCTGGATTACCCCGGAAATAGAGAAGACGTTGATGCAGAAAATGGACCGGTCGGACTCATTCGATTTGCGTGTGGAGCTGGGGCACGATCTGTTGATGTCAATAGTTGGCATCGTGGCCTCTTTCTATATGAGTGATGATGAGGAGTACGTCGATCCCTGGGGAGTTACGTGGCGACAGGTTCGGTATGCAGAAGGAGCTGGAAAATATACAGAGATAGTGGATCATCCTCTTGCAGGTGAGGATGCCAAGCTCCAGTCCTACCATCCTCCAGACCCTGACGAGCCTGGGCAGTACGCAGAAATCGCCGGTGTGATCGAGCGCTACGGTAAATCTCACAGCATAGTAGGCGGAATTTTGGGTTCGGTGTTTGAAGGGCCATGGTACCTGCGAGGTATGTCACAGCTGCTGCAGGATATGATCGTGAACAAGGATTATGCAAATCACCTCATGGATCTGGTCTTGAACTTTCATCTCCGAGCGGGGCTCAAACTCATCAGCATGGGATGCGATATCCTCCTAGCAGGTGATGACGTTGGAACACAGGACCGGATGCTCATATCCCCAGAGCTCTGGCGTGAGTATGTAAAACCACGTTACGGCAGTCTCTTTCATCAGTATAAGAGGGCAAACCCTGATATCAGGATTGCCACGCACATCTGCGGATTTATTGAACCGATAATCGATGATCTGGTAGAAGTAGGTGTTGATGTCCTCAATCCGGTTCAACCCCTTGCAATGGATCCCGATGGTCTGAAGAAACGATTCGGCAGCCGAATCTCTTTCTGGGGTGGTGTGGATGATCAAAGGGTTTTACCCTTCGGCAGCGCGGCAGAGGTTGCACGTGAGGTTCAATTGAGACTGCAGCAGCTCGCACCAGGGGGTGGGTACATTCTCTGCTCTTCCCACAATATTCAGGCGGCAACACCGCTGGACAATGTGATGGCCTTTTACGATACGTATTGGAAACATGGATCCTATCCAATTAGCAAATAGGGTTTCACCTAGATTCGAATTGTCAGTCAATATCGACAAGTACGAAAAGGTACTGTTATATCCCAGAATGAGGAGGAACAAATTATGGAGAGCAGTGTTACCTATTTTGAAAAGAGAGGAAAGGGAAATACCGACGAGACTCTGGATCTGGCAAAGAGGCGGGCCCTCGAATTGGGAATAAAAACCATCGTTGTTGCATCCACCCACGGCTTCTCTGCGCTCAAGGCTGCTGAGATATTCAAGGGAACCGATGTGCAGGTGATCGCAGTAAGCATTTCACCAACTTTTGACGACGAGGGATGGAAGATGTCCCCTGATGAGCGTAAGAAGGTGGAGAATGCAGGTGTGAAGGTTCTTACCACCCTGCACGCCCTTGCAGATGGGGTGTCAGAGGGTTTTTACGATGAAAACACGCCGGGAAGTATCGTTGCGTACACCCTTCGTATGTTCTCGCAGGGGATGAAGGTTGCCGTTGAAATATCGATGATGGCACTAGAGGCTGGAGTTATTGAACCGGGCGAAGAGATAGTTGCAGTGGGCGGTACCGATGAGGGAGCCGATACGGCGATAGTAGCACGGCCATCCTTCGCGCGAAAGGTAAAGGAATTCAAAATCTGTGAAATACTCTGCAAACCTAGAATGGCATAATCTTGTAAATTTGTAATTCGGCAATTATCTAATTCCCCCCCTTGAGGGAGGGGTAAGGGGATGGTGGTAAGATTACAAGTTAACGGGCCTTCCTCCATTTTTATATGATTCTTTTGCAGCCAGCACCACCTGAAGCGCCTTTTTTCCGTCTTCACCGGTGGTGATGACCTCGCTCTCTCCTCTGATAACCCTGATAAAGTATCGGTCCTCTTCCAGTACATCGCCAACCACTTCGCCGTGCAGCTGAGGCCAGTGCACAGTATCGGGGAATTTCCATCCTTCATAATCGACCGCGTGAAGGTTCATGGGACGGTAGTCAAGGTACAGCGAGCCTTTCTCCCCGATGAGCTCGAGACAGACATCGCCAAAGCCGCCCCATGAGCTTGGCCGTCTCCATTGGAGCATACTCTCCGATAGACCCCAACCTGTTTCGACGATGCCGAGACCCCCTTTCTTAAATCGTATGGTTATCCAGATAAAGTCATGTACCCCGAGCTCTTTCATTGCGGTGCCTTCGACAATTTCAGCGCTGACCCTTACAGCAGCGTCGTCGAAAAACCAGAAGACCTGATCTATATCGTGCACGGATATGTAATCCTCAACTTCAACACGGCCGTTCAGCCTGCGCGCCTCCTGAATAGGGGCATTCCTCCGTGCGTAGCAGACCAGGGGCTTTCCAACGGTGCCTTCTGCCACGGCAGCCTTTATCTGCGCGTACCGGACGTCGAATCGGAGAATATGTGCCATCATTAACTTAACCCTGTGTTTCGACGATGCAGCGATAATCGCATCGGCGTCCTCGAGTGTGGTGGCAATGGGCTTTTCCAGCAGAATATCCTTACCTGCTGCAGCGGACTCTAGCACCGCATCCCGATGGAGGTCCTCTGGAGTGGCAATAACGACTGCATCTACATCATCCCTATTGAGCAACTGCCGGTAATCACCGCAAAGTACGGGGGGTTTCGGCTGGTGGGGAAAGGTCGGTAGCTTTTCTATAGCTGGATCATGGATGGCAGAAACCCACACATTTTCGAGTTGGGAAAGGGCGCGCGCATGAAGCATCCCCATGAATCCAGCGCCAATGATACCAATTCCTATATTCTCAATCATCGGAAAGGACCTCCCTGAAAAGGATTACCACACTTTTAGCACGTCCTAATTGGTCGCTCAAATATTTGCCAGGAACTAATTATTTCTGGGCCAGCCATCGAACTGTCTGGCGGAAAAAGGTTCCGTAATGCTCCCATTTTTGAAACGCAACTGCCCAGTGAGGAGAAATGTCCGAGGCGAAAGCAACACTCTTACCTTTACCAAATTTCCAGGTGACTACGAAGGGATCGTGAGAGTCCCTGGTGCGTGCAAGAATACTGGCATTTTTTTTTGCTATTATTCGGTTGTAACCGAGAAAACAGGGGCAGGTATCCCATGGAATGCCTTTCATGATTGGGTGATCAGAGTCCAGCACCTCAATCCAGGTGCCCTCTGGAGTTTCGACCCTGTCGTCACCTGCAGGAATGCAGCTGACCGGCAAGGCCTCCTCGACAGGCGTATTCTGGTAGGCAGCTGTCCCGAACCTCCCGCTAAAGGAAGACCATCCTCCAATCATACCAAAGCTCCCACCGTTCTCTACATAGTCTCGCAGAGATTTGAGCCGGTTGGGACCCATTGGAGCCTGCGTCCATTCGGGATAGAGAAGCAGTACTTCACTTTCGACGTCGCTGAGGAACACGACATCGTACTGGCTGAACTCCTCTGGGGTTTTGGGGAAATCCCGGTACGCCTCCCAATTTGCGAGGTGAGTGGCTTCAATACCCGGATCAGAGTTCAGAGCATCGAGAACAGGCTGACACCAGATATGCATGGTGAAACCCTTGTTTTCAACATTGAATGGTGAAGCAATAAAGTGGGGACCGAGCACACCCGCAGCATCTCCAACGTACAAAACTTTGATCATTTTTCCAGCTCCTCCCTAAAATTTGGGCTAATTAATTTGTATTCACTATGAGA
Source organism: uncultured Spirochaetota bacterium (assembly GCA_964347455.1). Classification (GTDB taxonomy): domain Bacteria; phylum Spirochaetota; class B62-G9; order B62-G9; family DRHN01; genus JAGLSF01. Next base: position 46,019 of record CAYFYU010000025.1, read on the forward strand.
ATGGTGTTAAATATACGTTCCCTGATAGGACCTTCAGCCCTTGACAGGACTTTCAGCCCTTGACAGGACCTTCGGCATTATTCACCGGCAATACCCTTCAATTCCCACCGA
>CAYFYU010000026.1:0-814 GCA_964347455.1 uncultured Spirochaetota bacterium
CGCCATCTCGTGTATCGCTATATCAACCACGTCCCGCTCACGGATGGGGAGAACCCCATCGAGGTAAACTGGGTGGAGCTCACCATGACCGATGACAGTGGCAAAGTCACCTTCCATACCGCTTTTATTACCAGCCACCTCATTACGGAGCACAATGTGGAGGGCTTGGTTGAAGCAGGACGGTGTCGCTGGAAGATCGAGAACGAGGATATCAATACACTGAAGACCAAAGGCTATCACTTTGAGCATAACTTTGGTCACGGTAAACACTCTTTGTCTCAGACATTGTTGTCGCTGAATATCCTGGCGTTCCTCTTCCACACAGTATTAGAGCTGTTGGATAAACGCTGCGCCCTCCTGCGAACAAGCCTTCCGCGAAGGGATACCTTCTTTCAGCATATCGCCGCATTGACTCAATACCTGTGTTTCAACAGCTGGCAGCACCTGATGCTGTTCATGCTCACCGGACTGAAGTTGGAAGACCCTTATAGCAATCCTCCCTAGCTTTGGCGTACGTCCGTTTCCTGAAAGCGTTTGTACGATCTACTCGAATCACTCTCTATGTATTTGATCGCTGATTGTCCCCCGAAATATGATGTATGATGATGAGTCAGTCCTTTTGTATAGTCCCGAATATTGTGTCTTTCCACTCCTTACTAAGAGGCATGTATAGTAATCGAGTTGTTGCATGAGCTCGCACTCTATCTTCGATTACCTTTTAGTCTTATATTTAGAATTGCTGCCTAATTTTACATGGTATTTCTACCAAAGTTAAGATATAATATTATTGTGTAATCTGAACTTATCATACCAC
>CAYFYU010000026.1:824-7099 GCA_964347455.1 uncultured Spirochaetota bacterium
TCTTCGATTACCTTTTAGTCTTATATTTAGAATTGCTGTATTTTTTTTGAAAAAAATAGAAATGTTTAAGATATTCTTATATATAAAACACATAACATAAAATGTATAGGTAGATAATATTTATTTTTTCTCATATAGCGATATTAGAGTAAATACAAAATATTATTTTAATTGACACAATTTTTATTTTACGTTAAAATATTTCGATAAAAATAATTAAATATCTTACAATGTTAATAATATAATTTTTATATTATATTATCAAATGAAGATCAGGCATCATTGCTGTATGTATGGAAAAAAGATACATATACATCCTGCCCTTTTTAAAACTCCAGCTGGTGACTGATTAGATAGTAAATTTTGAAAAATATATCTATGGATTAGCCTTATGAAAATAAGCGGAGGATATACGCCTAAAATTGCGGGAAGACCTTCGAGTACAGTTACAGAAATTTCTACACCGGACACGTTGCTGATATCGCTTGAACGGGATGGTTTGATATACAATCCTGCTGTGAAAAGTGGTCAAAAGATCAAATTTGGAGATACCCTGGCAGAAGCAACCGTAGAGGGAGGAAAACTTACACTTCCGGCGCCGTTAGGAGGAAAGGTAACCCTAACAAAAGAGAAGGAAGAGAAACCTCCACTGTTGAGCATCAAGACGGACGGCCGGGTAGAAGTTCCCGTCGTATTTGATCAACTGAAACCAGAAAGAGCATCGGGTAAGATGGTACGCGAAGCACTTGCAAGGGGAGGAGTGTGGCCATTTTTCTGGAGTTCGCTTACCGGAGGTATGCCGACCCTTAAATCCGATGAGCAGCCTCGCGCTATTATTGTGAATATGGTGGTAACGGAGCCATTCAGAACAAGAGGCAGGGTTGTACTGCAGCGTTCCTGGAATCGTATCGTTCAGGGAATGAAGTTTTTTCCAAGGCTACTATTGGATTATGGCACAACCGAGATCATTCTGACTCACAAACGCGACCCGGTGGCTCAGAGATTGTACAAAGAGCTTGCGGGTTACGCCTGGCTACACTTTCACCCGGTCCCTTTGCTCTATCCTATTGAAGATCCCATTGTCCTGACCAGGGCTCTTCGAAAACATGATAACTCGATAAAAAAAGATGACGTTATCTGGATCGTCGACGTTCAGGGCGTGGAGGCTGTTGGCGCGTGTCTTGGGGAAGGAATTCCCCTCTATCAGCGAATAACTGCTCTTGGTGGTCTGGGGCATCCAGAGCCAGGACATATGCAGATTAGAATAGGTACTCCAATTAAACATGTCCTTCCTCAAAATTTCAAGCCCGAAGACGTTCTCGTTCTTCGCGGTGGCCTTTTGAAGGGAGAACCCGTCGTTCCCGACACCGATTCGGTTGGATATGATGATGATGGATTCTTTTTTCTTCCAAAAATGAAGGAACGGGAATTTCTCAGTTTTACCCGTCCAGGTTTCAAAAGAGCGTCCATTCTTCCTTGCTTCATGTCAAAACTTACAGGAGCTGCTGACAGCCAAATTTCCACATCATTGAGGGGTGAGAGGCGCCCCTGCATTGCCTGTGGACTATGCGAAATGGTTTGTCCCGTTGATCTCATGCCGCAGGTGATACACCGTTATCTGTATCGTGAAGATTTCGATAAAGCCGAGGCAGTGGGACTCGATCTCTGCGTCGATTGCGGGCTCTGTACCTACGTGTGTCCTTCGAAGATAGAATTGCAGAAACAATTCATGGAGGCCAGAGAGATGCTACAATGGGAGCACGAAGAGGCGGCAGCATCGGAGTCTTCGTAAATTTCAAGTACGAGTGAAAGAGCATGAAAATCTTAGCCAACATATTTAAGAAGTTACGCCCTCAATTTGAAGGAGAGGGACGTTTGTCGAAGTTGCATCCTGTATTTCAAGCATTGGAGAATTTTTTCTTTCTGGCGGATCTGAAAACTGAAAATGCACCTTACGGCCGCGATCCGATCGAGATAAAGCGGTATATGTCCACGGTAATACTGGCGCTCATTCCTTCATTACTCGCCTCACTGTACTTCTTTGGATGGAGGGTCATCTTACTGCTGATTGTCTCCTATGTTGCAGGCGGTACAGCTGAGGTACTTTTTTCAATTTTGAGAAAAGAAGAAATAAATGAAGGGTTTCTTGTGACAGGTTTCATTTTTCCACTTATACTTCCGCCAGGATTGCCGCTCTGGATGGCGGCTGTCGGTATAATTTTCGGCGTGGTTGTTGGAAAAGAAGTATTTGGCGGCACGGGCCGCAACCTTTTCAATGCAGCTCTTGTTGGAAGAGTTTTTTTGGCTCTTGGGTACCCATCGACTATGACGAGTGCATGGATTGAGCCTGTCGCGCAGGGCTGGGGGCGACTGGCCTCGCGGTTTTCGATATCGGCTCCGGAAGCTGTTACAACTGCCACCCCCCTGGTAATGGCAAAGGGTGGGGATCTTACTCCAATTTCCAACCTGCTCATGGGAAATACACTGGGCAGTGCTGGTGAAACCTCTTCGATCGCCATACTCATTGGCGGTATTTTTCTTGTTATCGTCGGAGTGGCAAGCTGGCGGACAATTTTGGGCATACTGGTTTCATTTGTGTTTCTGAATGCACTCATGTACAACTTTCTCCCAACTGCAGTTAATCCAGTCGGGTTCATTTTGCTTTCCGGGAGCTTGCTGTTTGGGGCTTTTTTCATGGCCACCGACCCGGTAACCGGGCCGGTTACACTGAAAGGCAAATTGGCCTACGGGATATTGATTGGCATTACGACCCTGCTTATTCGCAGCTTTTCCGGATTCGTGGAGGGAGCCATGTTCGCCATTCTTTTTGGCAACATTTGTGCGCCATTGATTGATGAGGTGGTAATTCGTTCGAAAATTCGGAGGTACGAAGTTGAGAAATAATGCACGTATCATAGTATTTGCCGGTGTTCTCGGCATTGTGAGCTCCCTGGTACTGGTGGGGGCAAATAAATTTACCGCTCCCTACCGGGAGGCAAACGAGAAGGCGGAAGAGGTGCGTAATTATCTCTCGGCTTTGGACAAAACCATCGATATCAATGCAGCTCCGGAAACCTTGATACAGATCTTCAACAGAGATGTGCAGGAAATTGAACTGGGAGAGATTGCTCTCTATGAGTACATCCCGGAATCATCTCAATTGGAGAGCCCGGTTTCAGTTGCCGTGCCCTTTTCGGGTGCGGGATTATGGGGCCCTATAAAAGGTGTTCTGGCTCTGGAGCCCGATCTTGAAACAATCAGGGGTATACGTTTTTACCAGCAGGAGGAAACACCGGGGCTGGGAGGAGAGATCGGCTCTGCATGGTTTCAGGAGCAGTTCGTTGGAAAAAAGATAGTGTCTGCATCCGGCGAGCCCGGTTTCAAAGTGTTGAAGGTCGGTCAAACCGGGGGTATCAACGCCGTTGACGGCATAACCGGTGCAACCATGACGTCCGAACGTGTCCAGACGATAATTGATAATCTATCAAAAGTATTAGACGAGGAGCGTAACGAATATGTCCGATAGCGCAAGAGCCCTGAAGCCGGGCGGTGGAAAAGTGGGTATCTTTGGCGGAAAAGGCAAGGAAACCCTGCTTGATGGGGTCTACAAGGTGAACCCCATCACCCATCAAGTTCTTGGTATCTGTATTTTCCTTGCAGTGACGAACCGTGTAGAGAATTCTCTGGTAATGGGCACTGCCCTTATCTTCGTGCTCGCAATGTCCAACCTGATGGTATCGGTTCTCCGTTCCTATATTCCCCGCCGTATTCGCATGATCGCCCAAGTGGCGATTATTGCAACATTCGTAATCCTGATCGATCAGTTTTTAAAGGCATTTTACTGGGAGATGTCAAAGCAGCTTGGACCATACGTGGCCCTCATTATCACCAACTGTATTGTCATGGGAAGGGCGGAAGCATTTGCCATGCAGAACCCGCCGCTCATTTCTGTTCTGGACGGCGTAGCGAATGGAATCGGCTATGCCCTCATTCTTGTACTCATCGGTTCAATAAGAGAAGTCATCGGCTCAGGTACGTTTCTTGGTTTTTCAGCTTTATCGGAGACCTGGTATACACCCAACCTGATATTTGTGCTTGCGCCTGGTGCGTTTTTCGTCGCCGGGTTTTTGATATGGATTATGGATGCTGTTAATCCACCGGAAAAAATTGGAGACTAAAAATGAATCCGAACCCTGTCTGGTCGGTTTTCATCGCTGCAATTTTCACCAACAACATTCTCTTCGCAAGCTTTCTCGGTATGTGCTCTTTTTTGGTCTGTTCCAACCGGATTGATACGGCTGTCGGGCTTGGGGGGGCAGTTGTATTCGTGCTGTTCAGCACAACAGTAATAAATTATCTGCTCTACCACTACGTACTGGTTCCCTTAAAGGTGGAATTTCTTTCATTTATCATTTTCATTGCGGTTATTGCGGCATTTGTACAGTTTGTGGAAATGTTTGTTGAGAGATTCAGCCCGAAGCTCTACTACTCACTCGGCATCTTCCTGCCTCTCATAACGGTCAACTGCGCGATACTCGGGGCGTCACTGTTCATGGTTATCAGAAAGTATGGTTTTGTGCAATCGATTTTTTACGGAATGGGCGCCGGGCTGGGCTGGGCACTGGCCATTGCATTGATGGCCGGTCTCCGGGAAAAGATGGGCTACTCCAATGTTCCGGTGGCGTTGCGCAGGACAGGAATAATTATGCTGATAGCAGGAGTTATAGCCATGGTATTTATGGGTTTTGCAGGAATGCTGAGCACTCAGTAAAAAGTCTTCTATTATTAAAATCGGGAGGTGAGCCACAATGGCAACGATATTTATAGCGCTGGGCACAACGGTGGGAGTATTTATTGTTCTCTCTCTGTGGCTTCTTGTCTCGGAGAGGTACTTGGCCAACTACGGTACGTGCACCGTTTCTGTCAACGATGGATCGGTTGTTTTCGAGCAACTTGGAGGCATCACACTGCTCACCGCGCTCTATGCCAACAAGATTTACATACCCTCTGCTTGTGGAGGCAAGGGATCATGCGGCTACTGCAAGGTAAAGGTATTGCAGGGAGGCGGCCCTCTTCTCCCCACAGAGACACCATTGCTTACCCGTGGAGAGCAGCGGACGGGAGTTCGGCTGGCCTGCCAGGTAAAAATAAAGGAGAATATGGCGATATGGATTCCTGAGGAATTGCTCGAGGTTAAGGAGTATCGAGCTACGGTCACATCGGTACGTGACCTTACTCATGATATAAAGGAGATCAATCTGGATCTCATAGAACCAACAGAGATAAAACACCGTCCCGGTCAGTACGTACAGATACAGGCCCCAAGTCCCGATGGTCCTGTGTACAGGGCATATTCGATAAGTTCACCCATGTATGAAAAAGACAAGGTACAGCTAATTGTTCGATTGGTACCGGGTGGTATCGCCTCAACCTATCTACACGGGCTGAAAGAAGGGGATGAGGTTATGTTTACCGGTCCTTTTGGCGAATTCCGATTATCAGAAGATCCGCAAACCGATATTGTGCTGGTAGGTGGTGGCTGTGGTATGGCACCGATTGCGAATATAATCTACTCGATATACGATCGATGGCCGGATCGCCACGTCAATTTCTTTTTCGGTGCACGTACGACGCACGACGTCTTCTACCTTGAAAAGTTCGAAAAGCTGAAAAAAGAGCACTCGAATTTTAATTTTACCTATGCGCTTTCCGATCCTCTCGAAGAGGATGAAAAGTGGGATGGAGATACCGGTTTTATACATCTGTCGGTTGATAAAAAAGTGGCTGAAAAACACAAGCAGCAGGCATTTCTCTGCGGACCACCTCCGATGATTGAAGCAGTAACAGAGGTCCTCAAAACGAAGAAACTACGGGATGAAAGCATCTTTTACGATAAATTCTAGCGTATCATGTTCTGAAGGGGGTATTGTGCCATGGCTTTTGTGAATATTGGAGATCTGCTGAAACGGGCTGGTGAATTCGAGATAAAGCTGGAACAGTACTATGCTACTCTTCGAGATAAAACAGAGGACAATGGGGTGAGGCTGCTCACCTATTATCTCAGCAAGCATCGCAGACACCTGCAGGAAGCCCTGGACGGTACGGAAAAGAATTTAATCGACCACATAAATAGGGTGCGCTTGAAATATGACATAGATTTCTACCCTGAAAAAGCCTTTCACGTGATGAAAACTCTACCTTCAGAAGTCAGGGGAAAGGAACTTCTCGAGGCTGCCGTCGGTTATGATCAGGACCTGGTAAACCTTTACAAACAG
>CAYFYU010000026.1:7109-11488 GCA_964347455.1 uncultured Spirochaetota bacterium
CTCGACCACCCACTGAGTGATGAGGCGCGGATGTTCATTGAAACCCTTATTAAAAAAGAAGAGAAGGACATCGTTATGATAAAAAAAATGATAGCGATGGACTACTTCTAGTAAGGATGGTGATATCTGTTTGAATGGGTACCTATGAGCTCATTGCAACAAAGGACGAACCCACCATACAGGAGCCAGCGGGGCCGGAGCGGTTGGGAAGCGCGGTACTTCTGCACAATGCCCGTTGGTTTACTCAGGTGCGATGGATAGTGGTTGCCGTATTCATTGCACTGGGATTCGTGGGGATGCTTGTACCAGGGATCTTTGAAAGACATGGATTGGTCCCAACAAGCATATGGCCATGGGTGTTAGCCGGTGTACTTATCGTGGTAAATATACCGCTCAGTTTATCCGTGAGGCGTTTAAAAGATGATTCTCCACGCCGGACTGTGGAGCAGAATATATGGATTCAGATAATCATTGACCTGCTGGTGGTAACCGGGCTGGTCTACAAGGTGGGGAGCACCGATACCTTTATATCATTTACCTATCTGTTTCACATTGCCCTGGCATGTATTTTTTTTACACCACGGTACAGTTTGGCCGTAACGCTCGTTGCCATGGTACTGTATCTGGCTGTGGTTTCTCTTGAAGCGTACGGGGTTTTACCGGCTTCAGGAATATTATTCAATAATCAGCAGATTCGCCAGAAAGATTTGTCAATGGTATTTGTTTTTGCCGGATCTGCTGCATTCGTGTGGCTCGTTGTCTGGTATTTTACTTCGACGCTTTCCTCCGCGGTGAGAAAGCGCGACGAGCAGCTCAGGGAAGCCAATGAACGGCTTGTCAAGGCAGATAAGGAAAAGACTCAGCAGATGCTCGTAACAACCCATGAGTTGAAGGCTCCTTTCGCTGGAATAGAGAATAATATTCAACTGCTGAAGTATCAGTTTTGGAATGAGATTCCAGAATCAGTACATTCCATCATAGATCGTATAGACGCCCGCGCTCAGACGCTTCGGGAGCGGATAAGTAAGATACTTGTACTTGGCGATCTCAAGATGAAACCCACCCTTGAGTTACAGTCTGAAGCCGTTGATTTAAAGGAGGTAATGGATGCAGTAATTGAAGACCTGAACGAAAAGGCAAAGGACCGGAAAATAACCCTGAAAGTAAATATTCCGTCTGTACTGGTGCAGGGAAATATCGAGCCATTGGGAATTCTATTTTCCAACCTGGTAGCGAATGCGATTTTCTACTCGCACGAAGGTGGTACCGTTAATGTGTCCGCGAGACAAACGGGCAACAGGGTTTTTGTATCTGTTGCCGATCAAGGAATCGGGATACGGGAAGATGCAATTCCTCATATCTTTGACGAATACTACCGTACCAAGGAGGCATCCAAATTCAATAAAATGTCTACAGGGTTGGGGCTGTCAATGGTAAAGGAGATAGCGAGGAATTTGGGATTGGGAGTAAGAGTTTCCAGTGAACAGGGGAGGGGAACAACCTTTGACGTGACCATGCGCAAAATTAATAAAAGGCAAACGGAGGAGTAATAATGGCAAATATCAAGATTATTGATGATGATCTGGAGTTCGCGCAGAATACGGCGGTGCTTCTTCAAAAAGAGGGACATTCTGTTACCATACATGATGATACGGAAGGCATGGTGAAGGATCTTGTGCAGAACAAGCCCGATCTGCTTATACTTGATGTGATGTTTCCGGAAAATCCTGCTGGGGGGTTTGATTTAGCGAGACAGATTCGGAAAACCGAAGAAATAAAGCACCTTCCGATCATACTGCTTACAGCAGTGAATCAGGAATTCCCTATGGACTTTTCTGCAGACGATATAGATCCAGACTGGATGCCTGTTCAAGACTTTGTTGAAAAACCTGTTGATACGCAGGAGTTGCTCAATAAAATAGAAAAGCTTCTTTCTGGCTCATAAATTTAATCGTTACTGTACTTGGGTCAGAGGTGGTAAATTAACCATAGCTGTGCAGACCGGAAAGAAGATAGTTGACACCAAAAAAGGTAAATATAGTAAAAACAAATCCTACGATGGCGAGTATTGCCGTCATCTTTCCACGCCATTTACCCACCAGACGTGTGTGTAGGTATCCGGTATATACAAACCAAGTAATAAGCGCCCATGTTTCTTTTGGATCCCACGACCAGTAACGGCCCCATGCATATTGGGCCCATATTGCTCCAAATATGAGGGCTCCTGCTGTATAGATTGGGTAACCGATACCGATCGATGTGTAGATAATCTTATCGGTCCTTTTCTTTTTTTCATTCTCTTCGATTATCAAGTAGTAGATAGCCGCAACAAAGGCAAAGGCAAAAAATGCCTCTCCGACAAAGGAAAATGAGACATGCAGTACGAGCCAGTAAGATTGGAGAGCAGGTATGGGGGGCATTATTTCCCTGTTCGATATTGGTGAGGATGTAAGGGCAAGAAGGGTTATGGCTGTGATCGTTCCCCCGAACATCACAAATGAAAGTGTTTTGTCCCGGTTCTTAAATCGGTACACAGATAGTACAATTGCGATTGCCCCTGAAAAAAACACGAGGGATTCAAAGGTATTGGTAATAGCAACAAAATTTATACGAACGCTTCGCACGACGATGGTAGCAAATAGGAGGAGTGAAGCAGCGAGAAGGAAAAAATGTGAAAGGGGATCGGCTGGCCTTCCTTTTTTAAATAAGAACACTATTTGAATGATAAGAGCAATAACTAGGAGTATGAATGCAATCGTTGATGTCATATCTTCTTGTCTCCCATTTTTTGAATGAATGTCAATGACATTCCAGATCCTATCAAAATCAATGATACTATCAATGGTGCGACACTGGGATCTTCAACAACCTGTAGGCCTGTTGCATTGTTTACACAGAGCTTTTCGACGGTAAACCAATCGATTTGCTCCCTGACACCCACTCGATGAACCGCCTTTACTTTATGGCTCTGGCCCTCAGCCTGTCCTGATAACTCTTCAAAAACTGCCCATCCCGATTCTGGACAGCTACCGTTATTTTGCATCGTCTCTTCAATTTCGGGATCGAACTCGATCCCGCGAAATACAACGATAGAATTCCTTGCCACATAGTAGTCACCTGGTCTAATTGTCACGATTTCTCCGTTAAGATCACTCACATCGGCGGTGAAGTCCTGTGTATAGGAGTTCTGGAAAACTCTCAAACCTTGTATTTTTAAAGGCTTGTTGACTTCTATGGTATGTGATTTTACCATCGCCCCGTCTTGAAGCACACTCACATGAGAAAGCCAGTCTTTCGGTCGACCGTCCTCGTACTTCAAAAATTTAAATGATTCCAGATAGAGTTCATAGCCATTGGGGAGTTGTGCTGATTCTCCTTCTGAAAGCCATATCATACTCTCGATTCTCCCGTATATTCCTGTTATTCCCGCAACCAGGAGAAGCAAGAGGCCTACATGTATTAGGTCGGGACCAAATCTTTTCTTTGTCTTACTCCGCAATCGCCTTACCAATCTATCCACTGTGCAGGTGAGAAGATTTATAAAGAAAACAACTATGGGGAATAAAAACAGTACGGACCTGAAAAAGCGATGGAAATTTGTCGTTTCAATAATCCTGGCCATTACGGGTGAGTAATTTGAGTAATAAAATGACAACTCTTCATTTTGTGGAATAAGGGTTGAAAGAGCCGAGGTGATTGCAAGGTACAGGATCAGTACAATGGCCAGTTTCATTGACCTAAAAAATTTGTACAAAGGGTCCCAGAAATTCAAGAATGTACTCCTCTAAGGCAGTGATTCCTGATTAAATGAAATGGCCATCCACCACGCCTCAGGGAGATGGCCATGATACATTAATATTTCTTAATTGCTCTCACCAGTTTGCAGGGCCTGATTTGATACCCATGTTGAATGTGTTCATATCCAATGTATGGCAGTTGAGACAGTCACCTTTATATTTCGTTATGAATTCGTTTTTCTCAGGATTCGAAAAGTGCTGTTTATGGGTAGCCACATTGAGAACTCCAGCCTTGGTATCTTCCTTGTGGCACATGAAACAGTCGTCGGGAACTGTTTTAGTAATTTTGTCAACTGGAGGATGATTTTCAATTTTGTTAGTGACGGCGGGTATGCTTATATCTCCCTTGTGACAGTCCACACAACCGTTTGGACGTTGATCCTTTGTCGTTATACCCGCAAGTTGGGGGACATCTGCTCCCCAAACGCTCGTGATGATGAATATCGCCGAGAAAACCAAAATCATACCTGACAGTATGGTAATGCGCCTGATGGATTTGCTCATTTTATCCTCCTCATATTGGGTTACATAAGATCGTTAATTGCTTGACAAAATATATCAGTTTAATACGGCTTGTAGTTT
>CAYFYU010000026.1:11498-31577 GCA_964347455.1 uncultured Spirochaetota bacterium
AACTGTCAATAAATTTTTTGACAAAAAAATCTCAATCTTATTTGTAAGAGTATCAATAGTGTATGAGCCTTCGCGGGAACTCGTTAAGTCAGCTTGTTATCCAGTCGATAAGAAGCCGTTAATTTGGCTTGACAAAAAATTCATATTCTAATAGTATTTGGTTTGTAATCTCAAATTTAGATCGTACAAGAACGAGAAAATTATTTAAAAAGTGTACAATTAATTGTTTAAAAATTAACAATCTCTCCCCAGACATGTATAGAATCTCATAAAAGTCCGGGTTAAAATTTGATATTCTATCCCAAGAAAAGGGGGTATAGAGAACCCTACAATTTTCATATAACTTATTAAGTTTCTTTCATTGATGTGAAATAATTCGTTAAAAAGGTAGCAGGAATTGAATCCATGATACTTAGAAATCGAGGATTTTCAGGTGGATACAGATTCAGAGCTTTTCAAGGTGCACCACGGAATGAACTCATCCCTCTGAAGATACCACAGAAAACTCAAATCCCCTTACAGCATGGTTTTGGCAGAGAGGTAACACCTCTTGTAAAAACAGGGGAATCTGTAAGGGCAGGGCAGATTATTGGAATAGATGACAATTCTGTTTCCACTCCCGTTCATGCAACGGTTAATGGAGTCGTTGAGGAAATCAAAGAGCTCGAATACTTTGGAACAGTAATTAGAGCTGTTACGATAAAATCCGACGGAACAGAAGAATGGCAACCCCTTAAGGGCGGTTCTGCGGATTGGACAAAATTTTCTGCAGAGGCGATTGAGGAGAGACTGTACCTTTCAGGAGTGACCTCGCTTGGTAGGTCCGGAATTCCCACTCGGTTTAAAAGCTCAGTTATACCACCAAGGGAAGTTGAACATCTCATTGTACATGGTATCGGATCCGAGGTATACAATGTGTCCCTCTCACCTCTGCTTGAAGGTGATCTCCTGAACCGATTTATAAGCGGTTTGAAGATACTAAAAGTTTGTATGCCTGAAGCGGTATTTCACGTTGCGATCAACAGTGAACAGCGATCTTTGGTAAAGCAGCTTAAGGCACTTTCGACCGATCTTGATTGGATGGGTATTTACGCACTCGAGCCGAAGTATCCTCAGGAGAATGATGAAGTCTTAATTCCCACACTGCTGAACAGAGAGTATCCATATGGTTACCTTTCCGCCAACATCGGAGTTATCGTCCTTGATATCCAGGCTGTACTGCACGTATACGAGGCTGTGGCAGGAGGGATGCCTCTGATAGAGAGATATCTAGCCCTCTGCGGTCCCCGGTTTACACAGAACAGCTATCTCAAGGTAAGGGTAGGTACCTCCATCAACGATATCGTCGATGGTAGGCTCAGGGGTGTCGAAGAGACCAGATTGATAGTTGACAATCCTTTAACCGGATCTGCAGTCACCGATCCTTCTCTCCCCATTGATCGATCGTGCAGTGGTATCGTCGCCATCGATGAGCAGGATCACGGTGAGTTTGTCGGTTTTGCATTGCCCGGATTTACAAAGGATTCCTATACGAGAACATTCGCGGCCAACTTCATGCCAGTCAAGAGGAAGATCAATACGAATGTTCACGGAGAGGAACGTTCCTGTGTATTCTGTGGATTCTGTGAAGATGTGTGCCCGGTCGGTATTATTCCCCATCTTATCTATCGAAACGTGGAACGAAATAATATAGATGAGATATTGGTGTACTATAGGATATTCAACTGTATTGACTGTAATCTGTGTAGCTATGTATGTCCCTCGAAAATAGGTGTGGCAGCATACATAAAAGAAGGAAAAAATAAACTCATTGCAATGGAACTGGATCAGGCAGCTTTACTCTCTCCGGATATAAAGTTAAAGGGTCTTGATGAATTGAAAAGGCTGGCTACTAAATGAAGAATTTAAAACTCAAGTATGACAAACTGGTAAGGATAAAATTGTTTCGGCGTTTTGAAACGCTTACGAAAACATTCGGCGGGATTTTATTCGGAGTTTCAAAGGTAACTCCTGGCGCACCACACTTCGTGGATAATATAGAATTAAAAAGATTTATGACGGTTGCAATTATTGCCCTTATTCCATCAACTGCCGCCTCGATCTATTTTTATGGATTGCAGGCTGTAAAGATAATTGTCGTATCCTACGTTGCTGGTGGCATTGTTGAGGTTTTGTTTGCTTTTATCAGAAAGAGGGAGATAGAGGAGGGATTTCTTGTCACGGGGCTCATCTTTCCACTAACCCTCCCACCATCGACGCCTCTTTGGGTAGTTGCAGTTGGCGTGATATTCGGGGTAATCTTCGGAAAAGAGGTTTTTGGCGGTACCGGAAGAAATATATTCAATGTTGCTCTTGTGGGCAGGCTGTTCGTCACTATTGGTTTCCCGGAGATAATGACGACATCATGGATGGATCCGCTCACCGATGCGCTGACGTCTGCAACACCCCTCGTAGTCTATAAATCAACGCAAACTTTCCCGCCTCTATTGAATCTGCTTCTTGGTACGGCTCCGGGTAGTTTGGGTGAAACATTTCGAATAGGAATAATTCTTGGTGGTCTCTTTTTGATGTTTACCAGAGTAGGCAACTGGAGAATACCAATTACCTATCTGGGAACTGTTTTCGTTATTTCATTGATTGGGAACAGATTTATGCCGATGCAGATAGCTCCACCACAGTTTCAGCTTCTCGCCGGTGGACTCCTGTACGGGGCTATGTTCATGGCAACCGACCCTGTCACATCACCCTATACGAAGACCGGTAAATTCATCTTTGGAATCGCCGCAGGGATTTTTACAGTTTTGATAAGGGCTTTCTCCGGTTTTACTGAGGGGGTGATGTTCAGCATAGTGCTGATGAACGGATTCACACCGCTCATTGATCATATCGTTGTAACATCAAAATACAGGCCGGTGAAAAGATGAAAGAAAGAATATTGATGATCCTGTTCATCCTCGTTTTAGGAAGTGTCTTAACATCTGCTCTCGTTGCGGTCACCAATTATACGGATCCTATTATTGAAAAGAACAATGTCATCACCATAAAACGAAGCATACTGGATGCTCTGGAAATCTCCTATACCGAGGACAGTATCGAGGCCATTTTTTCAGATAACATCGACATAGTCCCTGAAGAGGAGGAGAATTTTTATTTTACCCAGGGTGGAGATGTGGCCTTTGAAATTTCTGGTTCAGGCCTTTGGGGACCGATCGAGGGCGTCATAGCGCTCAACCCGGACTATGAAACGATCAAGGGCCTTACCATTATTCGTCAGGAGGAAACTCCCGGTCTTGGCGGCAGAATAGGAGAGAAGGAATTTCTAGACCAGTTTAAGAATAAAATAATCACACCAAAGCTGGAAATAACAGCTCCGGGAAAAGCTCAGAGTAAAAATCAGGTTGATGGAATAACGGGCGCAACGATGAGCGGCAAAGCGCTTGAAGTGTTGCTGAACAGCGAGATTGAGGAACACCTCGCCCTCTTAACTCAGTAGGGAGGAGTAACTGTGGCAAAACTGAAGAGTAGTGAGGGATTCAAGACATTTGCAAACGGATTCTGGCGAGATCATCCGATCTTTTCAATGGTACTCGGAATATGTTCCGCCCTTGCGGTATCGAATAAAGTTGAGAATGCTATAGCCATGGGTGCGGGAGTCACCTTCGTCCTTGTTGCAACGGCGACTTTCATCTCACTGCTGAGGAGCATGATCCCCCTTCGGGCACGGATCATAGCTTTTATGATCGTTATTTCCACATTCGTTATAATTGTCGACCGATTCCTGAAGGCCTTTTTTCCGTCTATCAGTACGGCAATCGGTCCTTACGTGGGGCTCATTATTACCAACTGCATCATCATGGGAAGGGCAGAGGCATTCTACGTGCAGAATAATCTTCGACTCTCGCTGGTCGATGCATTTGCAAATGGGTTCAGCTATACCTATACACTGGTAAGCATAGCAATAGTGCGGGAAGTTCTCGGATTTGGAACATTGATGGGATTCAGGGTAATGCCTGAGGGCTGGACGAACTGGGTCGTGATGTCCATGGCGCCGGGGGCATTCTTTCTACTCAGTATATTCATCTGGCTGACAAGAACACTCGCAAAAATTGAACCGTAACTGAAAAGGAGCTATACGTGGCGTATCTACTTACCATATTCCTGGCTGCAATCTTTACCCATAACATTGCACTTACCTATTTACTCGGTATGTGCCCCTTTATATCACTATCCCGAAATCTCAAGACCGCAACTGGAATGGCGGCTGCCGTAATATTCGTGGTTACCCTTACGGCGGCGGTAAACTGGCCTATCTATCATCTTGTGCTCGTTCCTGCTGACAGTGAGTTTATCTACTACATCGTATTTATTATCGTCATTGCTGCTTCTGTGCAGCTAGTAGAAATGATAATGGAGCGGTTCTTTCCCGCCCTGCAGGCATCATTTGGCATATTTCTTCCACTTATAACGGTTAACTGTACGGTGCTTGCAATATCTTTGTTCATGGTTCTGCGTAACTATACGTACCTTCAAACGATATTCTTTGCCGTTGGTTCAGCGGTTGGCTGGATGCTTGCCATCGTTATGGTGGCTGCAATTAATGAAAAACTGGAGCTTATCGGAGATATTCCAAAGGGGTACAAGGGTCCCGGCATCATTATGGTCATTGCCGGTATAATTGCTCTTGCATTTTTGGGATTTTCGGGGATTGTGAGGATACAATGACATTTACACCTTTAATAATCATGAATTTGATTCTCCTGGCAATTACCATACTTCTTGCCATAGCAGATCGCTTGCTCGTCACCTACGGAGAGTGCAAGATTACGGTAAGCAAAGAAGAAGAAGAAAAGGAAATCTCGGTACAGGGTGGAAACTCTCTTCTTACCTATCTAACGGCACACAAGGTAAAGATCAATTCATCCTGTGGAGGCAAGGGAAGCTGTGGATACTGCAAGGTGAAGGTAATGAGCGGTGGAGGGCAACTGCTCCCGACAGAGGAGATATTCATGAGCAGGGAGGAGAAACAGAATAATATACGCCTTGCATGCCAGGTCAAGGTAAAGGAGGATGTAAAGATATATATTCCCGATTTTCTCGAAACGATTATCAACATGGTAAAAAATAAAACCTTTAAGACAGATCGGAGGTGGCGGATAACCATTGAGTAATGAAGATGAAAAACTAGAAAAGATTATAGAGAGGTACAGGGAAGAAAACGGATCGATAATCGGGCTTCTTCAGGATGTGGTAGGGATTTACCGGTACCTGCCGGAAGAGGCGCTCGTAAGGATTACCGATGAACTCGAGATACCGCTCGCAAAGTTGTACACCCTGGCAACCTTTTATAAGTCATTCAGGCTTGAGCCGGTAGGCAAGCACCACGTGTGCATCTGCATGGGAACTGCCTGCCACGTGAACGGAGCACCGAAACTCACCGATAGCACAGAACGACATCTGAACATTAAAGCCGGCGAGACGACAAAGGATAATAAATTCACACTGGAAACCGTTAACTGTCTCGGAGCCTGCGCTTTGGGACCGCTTGTTGTGATTGATGGTGAGTACCATGGAAAGATGGATCAGAATAAACTTTTAAAACTGGTTGACAAAATGCAAAAAGAACAATAGAGCTTTTTTTATTTTTTAATGGATTCAATACAATGAAATTGAAAGAAGTAGCGACGATTCTCGAAGCTCAGGAAATCTATTTAAGCAACTTTCATGAAAAAGAAGTGTCATTGGTCTGCGCCTGTGATCTAATGAGTGATGTGCTGACCTTTATAAAACCCGACACATTGCTTATAACAGGCCTGATAAATCCCCAGGTTATTCGTACAGCAGAGGTGGCTGAAATTGCAGCTGTCTGCTTTGTTCGGGGTAAAAAACCGGGGAAAGAAGCTGTAGACCTGGCACAGAAGAAAGAAATTCCTCTTCTCGCCTCACCTCTTTCCACATTTGAAGCCTGCGGGAGATTGTACAGTAAAGGTTTGGCTGGTTGCCAGGGTAATAGATGAAGAGCCAGATGAAGTTCACGAAAATACAGGAGCTTGTCTATGAATTGAGGGTCGGTGATGTTATGAAAGGCGATGTCATTACTGTGGCGCCAAATAACAAGATGAGTGAATTTAAGGAGATACTTCGTGAAAAAAACATCTCTGGAACACCGGTCATGGAGGGGGACAGGCTTATTGGTATTATCAGTATTGAGGATTTGATAAACTGGCTGAGCGATTGTGAGGAAGATTTTCCCCTAAAGGAAAGAATGTCAACCAGCGTGAAGTCTGTTTACAGCGATGAACCGTTGGTGTATGCAGTAAGCAAGCTCGAGCAATACGGTTATGGGAGACTTCCGGTTATCGATAGGGAAACAGAAAAACTTGTCGGCATTGTAACTAAAGGTGTGATAATTGAGGGTTTGCTTCGAGAGCTCGAGGTCAACTACCATGAGGAAGAGATCCATCAATATCGGGCATCCCACATCTTCGAAGACATCATTGCGGACGAAACAGAATTGATTATGAATTATCATATTGAAGGCGGTAAATTCGAACGGGGTGGAGAAGCTGCCTCCGGGCTCAAGAAAACATTGAAAAGATTGAAATTTTCACCAAGTATATGCCGGAGGGCTGCAATTGCGACATACGAGGCGGAGATGAATGTTATATTTTATTCCGATGGCGGTGACATACGTGTCAATTTAAGTCCTAGTATTATTCATATCGATGTGATTGACCAGGGACCTGGCATCCCGGATGTCAAGAAAGCTCTTGAACCGGGCTTTTCCACTGCCTCTGAATGGATCCGTGAACATGGATTCGGGGCCGGTATGGGTTTGAACAATATTCAGAATTGTGCCGATGCAATGGACATTCAATCAAAGGTCAATAAGGGAACCCGGTTGTATATTAAGATACTGATGGGAAAAGATGCTCCTGAGTGAAATTGTTGAAAAGTTGGATTTCAAGGTTCTAACGGGCGGAGATAAGCTCGATTGTGAGATTACACGGGGCTACGCCAGTGATCTCCTCAGTGATGTCATCGCACATTCGCAAAAAGGGGATCTCTGGATAACTCTTCAGACACATCAAAACATAGTTGCCGTTGCCAGTATGAATGAGCTTGCAGGAATAGTATTAATCAACGGCCGGCAGCCAGAACATGACACACTTCAGAAAGCGAAGAGTGAGAAGATTCCGGTTATGTTGAGTGAGCTGCCCTCATTTGAGGTAATTGGCAGGCTCTTTGAAATGGGAATCACAGGAATGAGGGAGAATGCTTCAGGAGTTTAAGGTGGACCTACATATTCATACCGCACTTTCTCCCTGTGGTGATAAGAGTATGATTCCTTCATCGTTGGTTGATAGGGCAATAGGACAGAACCTGAACATTATTGGAATCTGTGATCATAATTCCTCTGAGAATGTTTTGGCGGTAATGAAAGCATCTGCCGGAAAAGGGCTGCACGTTTTTGGAGGAATGGAAGTAACGTCCCGGGAAGAGGCACATGTACTCGCAGTTTTTGACGAAATGCGTCGGATTGAGGAAATGCAGGCTATTGTGTACGAGCAACTATCTGGAGAAAATGATGTGGCTGCCTTTGGGGAGCAGTTAGTGGTGGATGAGCATGATTCAATTGTGGAATCGAACACGCGATTACTCATAGGTTCCACAAACCTCTCCGTTGAGGAAATCGTTTCTGCAGTACATTCGAGCGGCGGACTGGCCATTGCGTCCCATGTCGATAAGGAAATGTTCAGTGTAACGAGTCAGCTGGGATTTATTCCTGAAGATTCTGAGTTTGATGCACTTGAATTATCTCCGTACCATGAAAATGCGGCCCTTGCCATGAAGGATGCATATGAAGGAAGCGTTATTCCATTGGTCAATTTTTCAGATGCCCATTATCCGGAAGATATTGGGAAGGCCTTCACCCATTTCTATATGGAGGATGCGAGTATTGCTGAGATGAAGAGAGCACTTCAAGGCATGGGAAGGAGAAGGGTTCAATTTTAGATGTATGATCTATCGCTGCATCTTCTCGATATAGTCGAGAATTCCATCGTCGCCGATGCAACGAGGATAGATATACTTATTACCGAACAGAGTAAAGCGGATAAGCTGGTAATTGAAATACAGGATAATGGCAGGGGAATGGATAGGGAAGTTCAGAAAAAGGTTCTGGATCCCTTTTTCACTACAAAATCGCAAAAAAAAACGGGTCTCGGTCTTTCGCTCTTCGCACAGGCAGCTAAGGAGAGCGGCGGAAATCTGAAAATTGAATCGGAGGTTTCCAAGGGCACAAAAATAAGGGCGGTTTTTAAATTAGGCCATATTGATAGAAAACCTCTGGGCGATATGGATGAAACGATGCGTGTTCTAAGGGCAACGCATCCAGAGATCACCTTTCGATATCGCTATGAAATAGAGGGCTAATTTGCCCCTGGTGACAACACAAGCGATATAGTAGAGAGACTCTATAGAGTGTTGATGGCTAATTCAATTTTGTAAACGAACATTTGTGTTACATGAAAAGAGGTTGGAGTTATGAAAATAAAGCCTGAGGATCTGGATAAAATAAGTGAAAGAATGCAATCGGTAACGAACCTTCGCGAAGGTTCTGGGCGTGCACGGGTAAACGTGCATATGGGTACCTGTGGTATTGCATCGGGGGCCCGAAAAATACTGAGCAGCTTCCTGTCTTTAATTGAGGAAAAAGGACGCGATGATGTCATACTCACCACGTCCGGATGTGCTGGACTCTGCAGCAGAGAACCCATGGCCACGGTGGAACTGAAAGGTGAAGCGCCGGTAAAATACGTCGATCTGGATGAGGAGAAGGTTAAAAAAATATTTAAGGAGCATGTTCTGGAGGGAAATATTGTTAAAGAATATGCCCTTGCAATAGGAAGCGAGAGGGTGTCTTAAATGAAACGTTACAGAACAAACCTTATGGTGTGTGCCGGAACAGGATGTGTTTCCAATCATTCTCTGGAAATACGTGAAGCCCTCGAGAATGAGTTGAAAAAGCATAACCTGGAGGATGAGATCAGCATCGTGTTAACCGGCTGCAACGGGTTTTGCGCCAACGGCCCCATTATGGTTGTGCAGCCCGAGGGGATATTTTATCAAATGCTGACGGTGGAAGATATTCCCCATCTCGTCGAAGAGCATTTTCTCAAGGGGAGGCCGGTCAAAGGCCTTATGTACACGCCGCCGAAGGAGGAAATTCCGGTTCCAAAGATGAGTGACATCGGATTCTTCAAAAAACAGAGACTGATCGCTCTGGCAAACAGGGGTATTCTCGATCCTGAAAAAATAGATGAATACATTGGAAGGGATGGCTATAAAGCCCTGGCGAAGGTCGTTACCTCAATGAAACCGGAACAGGTCATACAGGAGATCAAGGAGTCAGGTTTGAGGGGAAGAGGTGGTGGAGGATTCCCAACTGGAAGAAAGTGGGAATTCTGCAGGAACACGCCCGGTGAAGAGAAATTCATTATCTGCAACGCCGACGAAGGCGACCCGGGGGCATTCATGGATCGCTCGATTGTAGAATCAGACCCCCACTCTGTGTTGGAAGGGATGATAATAGGAGCCTATGCAATAGGTGCTTCGGAAGGGTTCGTTTACATTCGGGACGAATACCCTCTTGCCTTGCAGAGACTGAATAGAGCAATCGATGATGCTCGTGAGTACGGCCTTCTGGGGGAAGATGTTCTTGGAACTGGTTTCAGTTTTGATATTTCAGTCAACAGAGGTGCCGGCGCATTTGTGTGCGGTGAGGAAACATCCCTCATAAACTCACTGGAAGGAGAAAATCCTGAACCCAGAACGAAACCACCCTTTCCAGCTGTATCTGGATACATGGGAAAACCGACCAACATCAACAATGTTGAAACCTGGGCAAACGTCCCGAGAATCATAAGAAGAGGAGCAAAATGGTTTTCTAGCATCGGTACGGAAACGAGCAAAGGAACAAAGGTATTCTCAATTGTCGGTAAGCTGAAGAACACCGGGCTTGTAGAGGTGCCAATGGGTATTACAATGCGGGAGATTGTATTTGATATTGGCGGCGGAATCCTCAGCGACAAACCTTTTAAAGCGGTACAGATCGGAGGACCCTCAGGCGGCTGCATTCCCGAACAATTGCTCGATACGCCGATCGATTATGAGTCTCTAACCGATGCCGGAGCTATCATGGGTTCAGGTGGGCTGATCATCATGGATGAAGATACCTGCATGGTGGAGGTAGCGCGCTACTTTCTTGCCTTTACCCAGGATGAATCCTGCGGTAAATGTCCGCCCTGTCGAGAGGGAACAAAGCATATGCTGGATATACTGACCAGTATCACGCAGGGAAATGGACACGAGGGTGATGTTGAGCTGCTCCAGAAAATGGGAAATTTAATAAAAGCGACTGCAATTTGTGGACTTGGGAAAACGGCACCAAACCCCGTTCTGACAACGATAAGATACTTTCGCGATGAGTATGAAGCGCATATAAAAAATAAAAGGTGTCCGGCCAGGGTCTGTAAAACGCTGATAACCTACCATATCCTTGAAAACACGTGCAACGGATGTCACGCCTGTTTTAAAAACTGTCCCACATCCGCAATTATCGGGGAACCGAAAAAGCTTCACAACATAATCCAGGATAAGTGCATTAAGTGTGGCATGTGTTTTGATGTTTGCAGATTTGATGCGGTGAGGTATGCATGATGGTTAAATTATCGATTGATAAAAAAGAGGTGGAAGTACAGGAGAGTAGCACAATCCTGGAGGCTGCAAGGGAAGCAGGGGTGAAAATTCCAACACTCTGTTACAATAAGTATCTAAAACCTTACGGTGGATGTAGGATGTGTCTTGTTGAGGTTGTAAACCCTCGTGGTAGTGGTCCTTCAATACTTGTTTCATCCTGCACATTTCCGGTTGCAGAAGGAATTGTTGTTGACACAGCGTCAGATAGGGTACGGGAGGCAAGAAAGTTCATAGTTGAGCTTTTGCTTGCTCGATGTCCGGAGTCTTCTGACATACAGGAGCTCGCACAGGAGTATAACGTTTCTGTTTCTGATGAATCCTCCCTCGATGATATGGGAAAGTATCTTTTAAAAACGGCTCCGATACCTGAACATACGAAGTGTATACTATGCGGATTATGTGTGCGTGTATGTGCAGAGGTCGTACAGCGTAATGCTCTAAGCCTCAGTCATAGAGGAACAAGCAAGAAGGTAAGAACACCGTTCAACAAAATATCGGAAACATGCATCGGTTGTGGGTCCTGTGCTTACCTCTGTCCAACAAATACCATAACCGTTGAAGAAGCTGGGTAAAAAGTAGAGTATACCGGAAATGTTCCACTACGCTTTATTTCACTGCATATAAAGTAAAGGTGATGAACACAGAACCGGAATTACTAAACAAGAGCATCGTACATAGGACAAGATGGCTTATTAATCTGCGATGGATGGCAGCAACCGGTGTATTGATTACGATAGCCGTTTCGAGATACGCACTAAAATTACCACTTCCCTACCATTTGCTCCTTATAGCAATTTGTACGCTCTTTTTGTACAATTTTCTGTTTCACCTCTACAATAAAAAATTGTGGAAAATGAAACAGGATGTAGTCAAATGGCATAGAAATTCGCGGATATTCACAAATGTACAAATAACACTTGATTTGATACTGCTTGCATTTTTCATCCATTTATCTGGAGGGCCAGAGAGCCCTTTGATTTTTTACTTTATTTTCCACATGGTTATTGCAAGTATAATTTTGTCGAATCGTGCCGCCTATCTCCAGTCGACTTTCTCCGCGATCATCTTCGGATATGTGGTTTTTGGTGAGAGTTCTGGGTTTTTAGAGCACTATCATATTGGTTTTTTACTTCACAATGAGGTCTGTATTTTGGGTATCCCGCATAATTTAATAACCTATGGGGCCATTGTTTCAACGCTTTATATAACCACCTATTTTACAACCTCGATCGTGAACGAGTTGAGAAAGGGAGAAACTGAGCTCGAGAAAGTAAACAGGGAGCTCGAGGAGAAGGACAAACTGAAATCGAAATACGTAAAGACCGTAACTCATGACCTGAGGTCTTCGCTCTCAACGGTGCAGAGCTGTTTGAAGGTTGTACTGAGCGGATTGACAGGATCGATTTCTAAAAAATCACGGGATATGATCGGTCGGGCTGAAGGGCGGACACGCAAACTGACGCACTTCGTCGAAGAGCTGTGGAGTCTGTCCAGGATGCGGGTAATTGAATATTTTGAGAAGAAAAACTTTTCAATACTTAAGGCATTTGAAAGTGCGAGGGCTCGAATGGAGCTATTTCTCGAGGAACGTGACATTATCCTGAAAATAGAGGATAGGGCCGACAATCCTCAGGTCCACGTAAACGATTTTTTAATTGAAGAATTATTTATTAACTTATTGGATAATGCGATTGTATATTCTCCAAAGGGGAGTACTGTTACTGTCGCCTTGGAGAAAACAACACCCGCAGGATTCGTGCAGGTATCTATTCAGGATGAAGGAATCGGTATACCTGAAAAAGATTTATCACAGGTATTTGAAGATTTTTATCGATCCGAAAATGCGAAAGAAGTGTATAAGGATGGGACAGGTTTGGGATTGTCGATCGTAAAGCAGATAATCGACATGCACGGCGGAAACATTTGGGTAAAGAGCAGACTGAATAGGGGGGCCACCGTTATATTTACATTACCAGGAGAACAATAAAGAAAAGTAAACAATAGGAGGAACAATAAAATGGCAGGCGTGGCTAAAGTTCTTGTTATTGAGGATGATACGGACTTGATCGAGGCAATGAAAGTGACTCTTGAAGCTGAACGCTATACTGTTGTTACGGCAATCGATCCTGAAAAAGGCGTTGAGCTTGCCAAAAAGGAAAAACCCGATGTAATCATTCTTGATGTGATGTTCGGTGAGGATGAACGTTCGAAGGGATTTGACTATGCAGTTAAGATAAGAATGGACAAAAAGTTGGCCCCAATACCGATACTTATGGTAACCGCAATCAATGTCAGATATCCAGAGTTTCAATTCTCACCGGAATCTGACGGTGAGTATCTACCGGTCGATGATTTTATCGACAAGCCAGCGCAACCAAAAGAACTAATCCAAAAAGTGCAGAAGCTCCTGGAGACCAAGGTAAGCAAATGGGTGAATTGGCCCAATCCACCAGCTCAGGGCTAAAAGGAATTCTAAATGAATCTTGAGGAGATCTATAGTCCAATAAGGGAAGAGCTGGTTCTAGTTGAGAAAGAGATAAAACATCAGATAGACCTAATTACCGATAGTCAGAACAGGAAAAACAGGGAATATATCAACCGGGTTGTCAGCTATCTTTTTGAGGTTCCGGGAAAGCTTCTCCGTCCATCACTGGTATTACTCTCAGCAAAGGCCGTCGGTGATATGGATCTTTCAAATAGTAAACAACTTGTTAAGCTCGCAACTGCGGTTGAATTCGTTCATACTGCATCACTCATACACGATGATATAATCGATGAATCGAGCTACCGAAGACACCAGGTGACCCTGAACAGACAATTCGGCAATAAGGTCGCAGTTCTGGTTGGAGATATATTTTATTCTCAATTCTTTTCACTGCTGATAGGTTTAAAGCTCAAGTTAGACCACAGGCGTGAGAAATTGCTTCGAATCTTCAATGAAACAACAAAGAGACTCTGTTTTGGAGAAATTTACGAACATAAAATACGTGAGAATAGGGAGAATCCTTCTCTCAGGGAGTATCTTGAGGTAATTGAGAACAAGACTGCCTCACTCTTCTCAGTTTCCTGCGCAGGAGGCAGTATGTTGAACGGCGCAGACGAAAATTTAACGACCGCAATGGCAAACTATGGTCTCTATCTTGGTCTCGCGTTTCAAATAGTCGATGACTATATCGACAATGATTCGATCTTCGAATCACACGGTAGTATGATTACCAAGGCTGGTGAATATTCAAAAATGGCGAAAGCAGAAGTGAAAATCTTACCTGATAGCCCGGTCAAGGGAACACTTTCAAAGATGCTCGATTTTATAATGGAAAGGGCAAGGGGTAAAAGTAATTTATAGAATTCACATAGGGAGGAGATTATCGGGAGTAGTAACAATCCATTGATGTGAGAGAATGCTTAAACTAAATCTTGTACTTGTGCACCCCCCAAGCTATTATGACTTTCGCAAACATCCCACCCTCTGGGGTCCTATCAGTGATCTGATACCTTCGTCACCAGTCTTTGATATGTATCCCATCGGCTTTACAACAATAGCCGAATATCTTGAACAGAATGGATTCAAGGTACGTATTGCCAATCTTGCCGTTCGAATGCTGCTTGACCCAGATTTCAATGTGTCTGATTTTATCGGTTCACTTGACCCCTCCGCTTTTGGAATAAGTCTGCACTGGCTGCCCCATGCCCATGGAGCATTGAAACTTGCTCAGCTTATCAAAAGGATTTATCCGAATAAACCAGTAATCATGGGAGGCCTCTCAGCATCCTATTTTCATGAAGAAATTATCACCTTTCCATATGTTGACTACGTCGTTCGAGGTGATTCAACAGAAGAACCGATAAGACGGCTCATTGAATGTATTGAATCTGGGTCGAAGCCCCACAATCTCAAGGGAATACCCAATCTGAGCTGGAAGGATAATAGAAACATAACGCAGATAAACTCCCTGTCCTACGTTCCACCAGAGTTGGACCATTTGTTAATAGACTATAGTTTTTCCTTACGAGCTGTGATCCGTGATTTCAGCATATCAAACAACCTTCCTTTTGGAAAGTGGCTCAAGTATCCTATAACAGCAGCCCTTACCTGCAGGGGATGCAGGTGCAATTGTGCTATCTGTGGAGGATCAGCGTTCTCCTACAGTCGGTTTTATGGGAGGACAGAGAACGCTTTTCGAAGTCCGGAAAACTTAGCCCAGGATCTACGAAGAATAAGACGCTACAGCCGTGGTCCTGTTTTTACAGTGGGGGATATCCGTCAGGCTGGAATGTCCTATGCACGGAGATTTTTGAAGGCGATGCAGGGTATCGACAAACCAGTTATCTTGGAATTCTTCTGGCCGATTGATAGAGGTTTTGCCGAGGAAATAGCTGGAGCTATACCTAACTTTATTGCGCAGTTGTCCCCCGAATCCCATGATTCGGATGTGCTTCGGTTTTCAGGCAAATCATTCGACTGTCAGTCGATTAGCTCATCGATCGCTCATTTACTGTCTGTGGGATGTAAACGGGTTGATGTCTTTTTTATGACCGGTATGCCAGGTCAGACATATGAATCTGTGCTGGATAGCATTGAATATGTTCGCTATCTTGCTCACTTCTTCGAAGCGAACACCCGACTCAGATTCTTTATTTCACCCCTTGCACCGTTTCTCGACCCCGGAAGCCTCGTATATGAGATGCCCGAGCGATATGGTTATCGAAAATTCTGTTACAGCTTAATGGATCACTTTCACGCATTAAACGCACCGAGCTGGAAACACATCCTGAGTTATGAAAACCGCTGGATGGATCGTTCTCAGATCGTTGATGTTACCTATGAGGCAGGGTACCGCCTCAACCGGCTAAAAGCCGACTTCGGTCTGATTACAAAGGAGAGAGCCCAGATGATCGAGATGCGTATAGTGCAGGCGAGAGAGCTCATGAGCCGGATCGATGAGTTAATGAAGGCGAATGATCCCATTATGATGCGGAGGCATCTGTCAACATTGGGAGAACAGATAGAATCGGTGAATAACTCAACAGTTTGTGAGAAAGAGGAATTGGATTTACCGGTAAGCAAGGTACCTGTTAAAATACTGCAGGCAGCCGGATTGTTAATTGAAGACGGCATGAGAAGCATTTGGCGCAGGTTACACTAAATCGAACTGTAATTCCTGTTATGAGTTAGGTATACTGCCTGATCAATTTCACCAGCTTTTCGTAATCCACCGGCTTGTTTATGAATTCCTCAGCCTTGATATCATCCTTTGCAAAATCAAATGCATATTCGCGGTTTATAGCGGTTATGACGAATATCGGTATTTGGGGATATTTTTCCTTGATTTCTCCTGCTGCCTCAAATCCTCGGGTTTTTTTCTCTGGGAACATTATGTCAAGGAGAATTACATTGGGTGAATAATCTCCTATAACATCCATTCCCTCTTCGACATTATCAACGGAACGAATTTCAAATCCTTCGTATTCGAGAAGAGCCTGCATCGTTTCCAGGATGTCCTGGTCATCATCGATTATGAGAATTCTGTTGTTTGCCATTATTTCCTCCATATTGGATTTTTTCTTTAAGTGGATGGGGTAGATAAATATGAAAGGTTGTTCCCTTTTCTTCTTCTGAATAGACCGTGATTTTTCCGCTCAATGACTCAACCGCCTTTTGAATAATTGGCAGCCCCAAGCCTGTGCCATCTCTATCAATCTCACGGGCCCTGCGTGTTCTATAGAATTCTTCAAATATTTTATCAAGCTCATCAGGTTTGATGCCCATCCCCTTATCTTTGACCATAATATGTATCGTTTCCCCATCTTCTTCGGCATTTACCGCGATCGCTGTATTACTTGGTGAGTATTTAATAGCATTAGATATGAGATTGTTCAACATGATGTTTAAGAGATCCCTGTTGCTGCGGAGCGTCAAATATTTAGAGCAGTTCGAGGTTAACGTTATGCCCTTTGCATGGGCCTGATTGTAAAACAAGTCGAGGTTATAATCGATAACCTCTTTCATACGGATTTCATTTCGACCGTACCGGACCTCTTCATCCGATTTCATATAAGCGTAGTCGATCATCTCGTCTATCATTGTCAGAAGATTCTTTGCCCTCAGATTTGCCTTCTGTATGGTTTCCTTGGTTCTGGGATTTGTGTCTTTCGTGATGCCCTTGATCACCATTTCATGATACCCCATCAGTGCAGCTAGGGGACCGCGCAGTTCATGCGTAACTTGAAGAATAAAATTTGATTTTATTTTGTCAAGACTCTTATAGTGGTCGAGTTCAATTTCAACTTTTTTTCCCCGTTCTTCCAACCGTTTCTTGATACTGGTAATAAGGTATGCTGATAGGATGAGTGTTGTACACAAACCGGCAACTCTCATGAAAATAAAATCAAAATATGCGTCTATGCTTATCAGTTTTAAAGAAAAGTGAGGGATAACCTGGTAGTATTCAGACAAAGTCAACGCGATCAGTACGATGTTGAGAATCCCCACGTATATGGATACGATACTCGGGGGAAATATAAAAGATGTCATCATGATATGAAACACGAAGTAATAGATGAAAGGATTTTCAAGAAATCCGGTGAAATAGCAGAGAAGGAGAAGAAACCCATAGTCACAGCAGACCTGTGCAAAAAAGAAAATGCTCAGTTCTTTCCGAGAGAGATTTCTCTTTTTAATTAATTCATAGTACACCGTAAAACAGAGATTCACGAATAAGATTGCTCCGTTTAAAACAAAGAGGGTTCGATAGGGTATTTCAAGATCGAATAGGATAGAGCTGAATGTCAGTGTGATGAAAACCCCGAGACAGGCAACCCATCTCAGAATGATAAACCACTCGATTACCTTGTTGAGATTTGTATATTCATAGGACTGGGGTTTAGATGGAGACAGCACTTACTTTTCCAGAACATAGGTATCCATGAAGTTGTTAATTTCGTGAATCTGTTCATCCTTGAAATTAACGAGAGACTCGAAGAGCTCTTTCTGTTTCGCTGCAACAAGCTTACTGTATATCGTTGAATAAAATGACTTTAACTTCGTTTCATAATCCAATATTTGCAAAAATATTTCTTTCGGATTTGAGTCCCTCGATATCTTGTGTATGGGAATAAGTTCATCCTCCCGGTAATCTGATGCATACCGTATCCATCCTGTTTTTCCGAAATCATCGAGGTTGATGTTTTTCAGCACATCCAACCTTCTGAGGAGGTTTTCCTTTAACAGACCTACAGCTTTTTTCGATTCTTTGTTCCGGAGGGCAAACTCTGCCACGTCGTAAAAATCCTTCAATTTTTGTTCCCATTTAATGGTGATATTCAGAATATCTTTCAGATTTTTAAAAGCAATCACATTTCTCCTCCCACAGCCTTTTTGATAGCTCTCGTTTAATTAATTACACTGTATTAGATGCATTTCGAAAAGTCAATTACAAAAGCCCCAATAAGCGAAGACCATTATCCGCTGAAAGGAAAAATGATAAATACCCCAAGATCCCACAGAATGTGGCTGGCAGTATTGAGCAATATGGAGCGTTTCCACATATACAGTGATCCCCAGAAAAGTCCACAAAAAAAGGCAGCTGTTACGAGCATGGGGTTTAAGCTGCCGGTATGTACAGAACCGTAGAGCAGTGCTGTAATTAAAAAGCCTGTATGCTTACCGATTTTTTTAGAATATTTGTCCTGAATGAACCCGCGCCAGAGTAATTCTTCACCGGGACCTATGATAAAAATCATAAGAAGGACGATTTTCAGCGTTGAGCCGCCCTCCTTGAACTGATAGATTTGGGCTATACCGCTCCCGGCAAATTTAAACAGGCGCAGGGAAATTAAATTTCCTCCATAGAAAAACCAGTACAGTACGGTAGCAGAGATGAATCCATAGAGGATTTTTAGTGACGTGTCATTTTGAAAATCTTCGACTATGCGAGAGAGATATGGCTTGTCTAAGAGAAAGATCAGAGCACACATGATAATAATAACGAGGGTAAACCACCACCAGAAGTCAAGGGGGCCGATTTCCTGTATCATAAAGAGCGGGAAAAAAAGAAGAATGGCCCCTGCGGTTATAAAAAACAGAGACCGATCACCCACCTCTGCTGGGGAATTCATTACTGCCACCTGTTTAGTAAAGCGTAGAGAAGGACAGCCCCTGTGGAAAGAAGACCAAAAAGCAGGTTCAACAGGGAGGTTCCTGCATCCAGTGTAATAAAACTGTGCTCCCCTTTGGCACTCTTTCGCATTTTCCCACGATACATGAGTTTCATTGCCAATGGAAAGGTGCAGAATATCAGAAGAAAGGTGAGGGGCAGTTCGGGTTTGAATGGATTTATCAGTCGGGTGAAGATCAGCAGCAACACATACACACCGAATGCACCTGGAACGAGGAAGCCGTAATAGATAAAAGATCCCCTATCACCGAGGAGGGCGGCAACGGTTTTTACGTCGCTCTTCTTATCACTCTGAATATCACGCCAATTGTTTGCATGGAGAATTGCAACTACCAGCATGGACATAGGAATCGCCCAAACAGCCGGAATCCAAGAAGGTGTTCCAGTTTGTACAGTCCAGGCACCCAATGCGCCCAGAATACCAAAATCAAGAAAAACTGCAAGGTCACCGAGAGCGTGGTATTTGAGGGCGATAGGCTGTACAGTATAGAGAACACCGATAGCGACCCCGATTATTCCTATAAGGAGGATCGGTATGCCGGTCAGGTACACGATGACAATGCCAAGTACAACACCGACAGCGATGAGCACTATCGATCCTCGAAGCCCGCTCTCAGGACTGATGTATCCTCGAACGATTGCACCACTTACGGGTGTTGGGATTTTGTCAAGCCCCTTTCGAAAATCGTTCACATCGCTGAGGAGATTTGCTCCTGAGTGAAGAATGACCATCGCCATGAATGCTAGCACGAAGAGCAGCGGATTGAATACCGTTTTTCCGATGAAAACCGCCGTTACAGTGCCAAATATTACGGGCATTGTTGAAGCGGAGAGTGCAAAGGGTCGTACGGCAACTATCCATGTTTTCAGCAGGGGCGGGTGTTCTTTTTTCATTTTCCCCGAACAATAACGAATAAACTGATGTTCATCAAGCTAAAAGATCCCTGCCTATTCATGCACTGTGATTTTTTCCAAGAGAGGATTGATAAAAGATGTGAAAAATGCTTTAATTGGTGTTGAAATTATAGTCTCATTAAACGAGAGGTCTGAGAAATCATGAAGAGGAATATTGCGCTGATTGGTGCGGGATACTGGGGAAAAAATCACTTAAGGATATTAAACCAGATGGGTGCGCTTCACACTG
>CAYFYU010000026.1:31587-36986 GCA_964347455.1 uncultured Spirochaetota bacterium
AGTCTTAAAAATGAGGCGGAAAAATTTTCCAGAAGTTGTATATGGAAAAAACGAGAGAACAGTAATGGAGGATCCCAATGTTGCGGCTTGTGTGATAGCTGTCCCGGCCATATCGCACTACACACTCGCCAAACAATGTATGCTCGCGGGCAAGGATGTATTCGTGGAAAAGCCGCTTGCCTTAAAGGTTGAGGAGGGGGAGGAGCTTGTCCGTATTGCGCAGCAGAATAGAAGAATCTTAATGGTAGGGCACATACTACAGTATCATACGGCAATCTTGAAACTGAAACAGATGGTCGATGAAGGCAGGCTGGGAGAGATACGATACATATATTCAAATAGGCTGAACATTGGGAAGATGCGTATCGAAGAAAATGTATTATGGAGCTTTGCTCCCCATGACATTTCAGTAATTCTCATGTTGATGAACGATGAGAATCCATCGAAAGTGAGTGCATTTGGTGGAATGTATGTGAGTGACAATATTTATGATACAACGCTGACTACCCTGGAATTTAAGAACAATATAAAGAGCCATATCTACGTGAGCTGGCTTCATCCATTCAAGGAACAGAAATTAGTGGTTGTTGGATCCGACAGTATGGCTGTTTTTGATGATCTATCTTCTGAAAAATTAGTTACCTATTCCCATAAAATTGAGTTTGAGAGTGATAGAATACCAATTACTCGAAAGGCAAGACCAGATCACATTGAAATTGAAAGCAAAGAACCTCTTTACGAGGAACTTCTTCATTTCACCCATTGTGTCCTTGGCAGGCATACGCCGAGAACCGACGGCTTGGAAGGATTGAGAGTGTTGAAAGTACTGGAACGTGCTGAAAAAAGTCTTGAGACAGGGAGAGACAATGGCAGATAGGGATTATTTTGTGCATGAGAGCAGTTATGTAGATGACAATGTAGAGATTGGCACCGGAACGATGGTGTGGCATTTTTCCCATATACAGAGTGGCGCCAAAATAGGAAAAAACTGCCGTATCGGGCAAAACGTAAATATTAGCAACAACGTTGTCATTGGGAACGGGGTAAAGATCCAGAATAATGTTTCAATTTATGAAGGGGTTGTACTGGAGGATTATGTATTCTGTGGCCCCTCTATGGTTTTTACAAATATTCTCAACCCGCGGTCCGAATTTCCGCAGCGTGGAAAAGGGTTTTACAAAATGACGATTGTGAAAAGAGGTGCAACCCTCGGCGCCAATTCCACTATTGTCTGCGGTAACACCATTGGCAGGTACGCCTTCGTTGGAGCTGGGGCTGTAGTTACAAGAGATATTCCGGATTTTGCTCTTGTTTATGGAAATCCCGCAGACATAGCGGGATGGATGTGTGTCTGTGGAACAACGTTGGCCCAGGGCGGAAAGCTCGAAAGCGATAGCAAACTTGTTTGTGCAAAATGTGAAAGAAAATTTATCAGCGATGGTTTGGGAGTTCAAGAGCTGTAATAGTGCGTTGAGTGTGGCAATTTTTTTTTGGAGGTTCTTAGGATGAAGAAGCGTGAAGCAATTGAAAGGGCATACACCGATGCGAGAGAACAGTATGCAGCCCTGGGTGTGGATACGGAAGCTGCGCTGGAGATCTTGGGACGAATCCCCCTGTCATTGCACTGTTGGCAGGGAGACGATGTAGGAGGATTCGAAAAGGGAGGCGGAGAGCTTACAGGCGGCGGGATACAGACAACGGGTAATTATCCGGGGAAGGCGCGGTCTCCGGATGAGCTCAGAATGGACCTGAAGATGGCGTACTCACTGATACCGGGTAATCATCGGTTAAGCCTCCATGCCAGTTACGGTGAGTTTGGTGGTAAGACTGTTGACAGAGATGAAATCAGCCCGGAACACTTTCAGGGGTGGATCGAATGGGCTCAGGAGGAGGACCTTAAGCTTGATTTTAACTCGACCTTTTTTTCCCACCCGAAGGCGGATGAGGGATTTACCCTGACAAGTAAAAACAGAGCCATACGCGATTTCTGGATAGAGCATGCGATACGCTGTCGCACCATCAGCGCACATATAGGTGAGCAGCTTGGAAATACCTGTATTCACGATATATGGATACCGGATGGTGCAAAGGATATAACTGTTGACCGGTGGGGACACCGTGCATTGCTGAAGGATTCTCTTGATAAAATATTTAAAAAAGAGTTCAGTCCCAAGAAGATGAAGGATGCACTGGAGAGCAAGCTCTTTGGCATTGGAAGCGAGTGTTTTGTACCAGGTTCCCACGAGTTCTATATGGGGTACGCCCTTCTGAATAAAAAGATGCTCTGTATCGACACGGGGCACTTTCATCCAACCGAATCGATTGCAGATAAGCTCTCATCGATACTGTTCTTCTGTGATGAGCTGCTTCTCCATGTGAGCCGGGGGGTGCGCTGGGACAGTGACCATGTGGTGATTTTAAATGACGACATTCGTTACCTGGCCGAAGAGATAGTCCGCATTAATGTGCTCGATCGTGTGCATATCGGTCTCGACTTCTTTGATGCAAGTATGAACAGGGTCGGCGCGTGGGTCGTTGGATCCCGTGCAATGATAAAGGCGCTCCTCATTGCTCTCCTGGAGCCGCATAAAATGCTGCTTGATTATGAGGAGAACCAAAACTACTTCGCACGTCTGGCATTGCTGGAAACGCTGAAAACCATGCCCTTTTCCGCTGTCTGGGATTATTACTGCTTCCTGATGGATGTGCCAGTGGGACAAGCATATATTGAAGAGATCAAGCGGTATGAAAAGGAGGTAACGAGCAAGCGGTCGGGATAGCTGAAGATTAGGTGTATGGATAGGCACCCCTTCGTTAAATATAGAGGGCATTCGGGACTTTGCTTTTGACAAAAAATTAACTATAATGTAGATTTAAACTTCAAAAATTATGAGAATGAGGAGGAGAGGCAATGGCATACGATGCCACAAATATGGCCGACTGGCAGATAGCGGAAGCAGCTGAAAAGAATATGCCGACACCCGAAGAGTGGCGGGATAAACTGGGTCTCAAGAAAGATGAGATCATGGGGTATGGGAGAATCAGCAAGCTCGATTTTTTAAAGATCATAAATCGACTGCAGGACAGGCCCGACGGAAAATATATCGAAGTTACTGCAATCACACCAACTCCGCTCGGTGAGGGAAAGACAACCACTGCCATGGGACTCATTGAAGGATTCGGAAAGAGAGAGAAGAATGTAGGGGGTGCCATTCGACAGCCTTCGGGTGGACCAACGATGAATATCAAGGGAACCGCTGCAGGGGGAGGAAATGCACTGCTTATTCCTATGACTGAGTTTTCAATGGGCCTAACCGGCGATATCAATGACATTACCAATGCGCACAACCTCGCCATGGTTGCCCTGACCTCACGTATGCAGCATGAGTTCAACTATGATGATGCACAGCTTGCAAAGAGAAAATTAAAGAGACTGGATGTGGATCCGCGCAATATTGAGATGAAATGGGCAATGGACTTCTGCGCACAGGCGTTGAGAAATATCATTATTGGAATGGGCGGTAAAATGGACGGCTACATGTTGGAGTCCGGGTTTCAGATTACCGTGAGTTCAGAGCTCATGGCAATACTCTCTATTGCACGGGATCTTAAAGACCTGCGTGAGAGGATTGGGAATATTACCATCGCCTATGACAAGAGTGGCAAGCCCATTACTGCCGATGATCTCGAAGTGGGAGGTGCCATGACAGCATGGATGAGGAATGCGATCAATCCCACACTTGCATGCACAGTTGAGTATCAGCCCTGTTTCGTACACGCCGGTCCCTTTGCAAATATTGCTGTGGGACAGTCCTCGATAATCGCCGATCGGGTGGGACTGAAACTGTTCGACTATCATGTAACTGAAAGCGGATTTGCAGCTGATATCGGATTTGAGAAGTTCTGGAATGTCAAGTGCCGTCTGAGTGGTCTGCATCCAAATGTTTCTGTCCTCACCGCAACAATCAGAGCAATGAAGATGCATGGTGGAGGTCCGAAGGTCGTGCCGGGAAAACCTCTCCCGGAAGAGTACACCAAGGAGAATATGGGTTTGTTGGAGAAGGGTGTGGAAAACCTGCTTCATCTTCTCGAAGTGGTGAAAAAATCCGGTATCAAACCCGTTGTGTGCATCAATGCGTTTCATACTGATACAAAGGATGAAATTGCATTTATCCGTAAGGCTGTTGAGCAGGCTGAAGGACGCTGTGCTCTCAGTGAGCACTGGGCGAAAGGCGGCGATGGTGCCCTTGAGCTGACCGATGTAGTGATCGACGCCTGTGAAGAAAAGGTCGATTTTAAATTCCTCTATC
Source organism: uncultured Spirochaetota bacterium (assembly GCA_964347455.1). Lineage (GTDB taxonomy): Bacteria > Spirochaetota > B62-G9 > B62-G9 > DRHN01 > JAGLSF01. Next base: position 35,898 of record CAYFYU010000026.1, read on the forward strand.
CCCTCGATATGCCGCTTCGAAAGAGGGTCGAACTAATTGCCAGGGAGGTATACGGTGCGGATGGTGTGAGCTGGACTCCCATTGCGGAGCAAAAGGGGAAAAGATTCGAATCGGACAAGCAGTTCAATGATTACTATACGATGATGGTGAAGACCCATCTGAGTCTCACCCATGACCCAACCTTGAAGGGTGTGCCAAAGGGATGGACACTGCCCATTAGGGATATCCTCCTGTTTTCCGGTGCAAAATTCTTGTGCCCGATGGCAGGTGATATCAAGCTCATGCCGGGTACCTCATCGGATCCAGCCTACCGAAAGGTGGACGTGGATGTAAAAACAGGTGCCGTACAGGGGCTCTTTTAAATCAATAGAGAGAGATCCACCGAATCGGATCCAGCCAACCTGAAGGTGGACGTGGATGTAGAGATAAGTAGCTCAGTAGATAAGGCCAGATCGTTCGGTCGCAACCGAAAGGCCTGGCTTTTTTTTCCTGTATTTCACTATGGAATAGAGCGATGATCTGTATAATCATGGCATTGCGGAATGAAGTAGCTCGTTTTCTCGAATCGATGGAAAGCGTTAGCAGGAGTAAAGTCAGGGGGAATGTTATCTATGATGGAAGGCTAGAAAAATATTGTGTGCGCATAATTAAGACCGGTGTGGGAGATGAACCTGACTATGAATTGTTTCGGGATTGCTCTCAGGTAATTTCAACCGGGTTTAGTGGGGCACTCGATGAAAACATGAAGACAGGCGAGCTCGTATTGGCAACTCAGGTCGCTTTTATAGGAAATAAGCTCCTCGCATCCATTCTAAATCCCGGGGAGGTAACCGGGCCTTTTGACAAGGCTGGTGTGTTCTCCTTAGGGCTTGACAAGAAAAAAAAGCAAATTCTTATAAGCTCCCTTGAAGAGCTTGGACTTGTTGTACACACCGGCCAAACCGTCACCTGTTCACGATCCCTTAAAACTTATCGGGAAAAGGAGAAGGTAGCACGCTACTTTGGTGCTGTTGCCGTTGATATGGAGGATTATTACAGGCTCGGTGAAGCGCGTAGAGAGGATATAAGGCTCATTTCATTCAGAGCAGT
>CAYFYU010000026.1:36996-40900 GCA_964347455.1 uncultured Spirochaetota bacterium
TGAGATACCCTCAATAAAAGTCAAATCATTGCTGAGAAAAGTCTCTATAGCACAGAGGAGCATTAGCAAAGCCCTTACGGCTTTGATACCGTTAATTGAAAAGGAAAAAATATAAAGGGTTTTTAATAGCAACTCTATGCCGCCACTATCTTTTGCTTGACTTCACCCACCCTTTTTTGTACATATATGGGGTTTATAAGGCGGCGTAGCTCAGTCGGTTAGAGCATGCGGCTCATATCCGCAGTGTCCGGGGTTCGAATCCCTGCGCCGCTAATGGTAATTACCCCATTCAGTTCGGAATGGGCCTACTTTCCGCAAAATGTATGTTCTCCTCACCAATTGTGGTTAAATTAATTCAGTATGTAAAAAACATATAGAAGTTAACCGAAACGGCTGGTTAATCCGTACAACGTTCTTCATTGTTTTTCTGTTTCTTGCCGGCATCGCGTCAACCGTATTCGCCAGGGAAAACAGCGGAATAAAGCATCGAGTATACCTGACCGGAAACACAGCAGATATCGAAGAGGATTAGGCTGTTTATGCTGCTCCTCAGGACGTGGTTTTATCTGAAAATAATCCGTTTACGTTCATAGTAAACGGGGATCTGATATCGGGTGAACTCAATGATGAAAACCTGAATCCAGAAACCTCCAGGATCAGAAAACTGCTCGAAGTAGTCGCTGAAAACCAAATGGGAACTGTGGCTGTAATTCCCGGAGAGAGGGATTGGAGCGATTAAGGAGTAGACGGTTGGGAGAATGTCAGGAAGCTTGAAGAAGTGGTGAAAAATTTGGGCATGAAACGGGTGAAATGGGCGGTCAACAAAGGGTGCCCCGGCCCGGAAGTGTTCCAGCTCGATGATGGCTGGCTTCTCGTAGCTATAGACACACAGTAGATAAACCAACCATGCGATAAACCCAGGCCCACAGAAGCAATATGCGACACAATTACCTGGAATGATTTCGCAGAAGCTTTGGAAGATCTGCTCGATGAAAACACTGATAAGAATATACTGATAACGGGCCATTACCCGGTTTTTTCTCTGGGTGAGTACGGTGGTCACCATCCTCTTAAGCATCATTTTGTGCCCTTTCTCGTATTGGGAAGCTTTATCACTTCATACCGCCAGAGCGTTGGCACAGCGGACGATATTGTAAATGAGAATTATGAAGGTTTCAGAGAATTTCTTGAAGATACAATCACGTACAGAAGTAACCTGATTTACCTTTCGGCTCACGATCTTGACCTCCAAATCATAAGGAAAGAACTAATCGTTTCATCAAAAGCGGTTCAATAGGAATAGCGAGGTTTGCGGGAAAGGGTAGGGACGCACTCTTCTCCGAATCTATGCAGGGTCGTGTTGTGATAACCTATTACGAAAGCGCCAGGATAACTTCAACGGTGTACCGGTATTCGAATTCCGAGGGATTCGCATCTCATTCAGAGTTCCTGCTGTTTCAATCTGTCTCCGGTGAACAAGAGGCAGACTGGTTTAAGCGTCTATTGTTTGGAAGCCACTGGAGGAGTGCCTGGACAACCCAGGTTGAAGTCCCCTATTTGGATCCTGACAGGATTTTTAGAGGATTGATTCCTTACAAAACAGGTGGTGGAAGGCAGACTTTATCCCTCCGATTCAAGGCGCGGGACGGCATGAGATACGTATTTCGCTATGTAAACAAAGATCCAGCGATGAGGCTTCCCTATGAGTTAAGAGATACTGTTGTCGCTAGAGTCTTGCGGGATCAGACCACAACACAGTGTCCCTATGGAGCGCTTGTAACGGACATCATACAGAATGAATCGGGATTTCTGAATCCTCATCCCAATCTGTACGTGATGCCCGATGATAGCAAGCTTGGGCCTTTCCTGGAAACCTACGGAAACATGCTTGGCATGCTTGAGGAGTTTCCAAGAGACCCGGACAAAGTAGAAAAGCACTATGCAGCAGATGCCGATGAGGTCTTGAAGAGCTTTGAGCTGTTCAACAAGCTCTACAGGAGCTATGATAAAAAGCTGAATGCTCGACAATTGGCAAAGGCACGAATCTTCGATTTTCTCGTCGGAGCCTGGGACCGTCATGAAGACAACTGGAAATGGGCAGGATATGAGGAGCATGGAGAAACAGTCTATGAGCCGATACCGAGAGACAGTGACAACGTGTTTACCCTTTTCGACGGGATCTTGCCCTGGTTGTTCGATCGAGATGGGACTCTCCCAATGTTAGAGACCTTCGATTACCACATTATGGGTCTTCGCGGTCTGACCTGGCAGGCACGGTACCTCGGCCGTTTTCTTATCAGTGAGCTTGATCGTGAGGAATGTGCCACCGGAAGTGTATAAGGTTTCGGCGGAGGAGATAGAGGAAAAACTGAAGGTGAGGGTCAGGGATCTGGAGATGTATGCTGTGGAGTACTGTGAGATGCTGGCGAAAGAGGTGGACATTGTGGGGTCGAGAAGGGACGAATATTTTGAAGTTGAGAGAAACAATGATGGCAGTGTTCAGGTGAGCATGTATGATACAGCGGGGAGTGGGAAGAAGGGGGAAGATATATTCAGGGTGAGCGCAGAGGAGAACAAGTCTATCAGGGCGAGAATTGTGGGAGGCCGAGGTGCAGACAGGTATGATTATGACCGAACGGCTTTTAAATACAACACCTATAAGGCCATACCCGGGGTCGTCAGAGATTTTTGGAAGAACAGTAGCTTTGCTGTAAAGGGGGCATTATGAGTGGAATGGCGTTGCCGAACCAAGAAAGGATGTCTCTATTCTCACAACCGGTAATTTTTTCTGTGAAGAGGAAACGGGAATAGTCGAGGGACAGGCACACCTGGCCATCGACTTTCTGGATAGTGTATGGCTTCTAAAAAGGGATCTGCGATTGTATGTGGGTTACAACGACGGCTTGGTATCTGAGAACTGGGAGAATTACGGGCAATTTCTCGGATCATTGGAGGGATTTTCAACAGCGCGGATCCTGATTCTGTGGACGCTGGGAGTGCGGATTGGAGCAGGCTTCAGTTATGGTGAGATACCATTTTATAAAGAGTTCGCTTTGGGTGAAGATCCATACCTCCATGGCTGGAAGAAAAACCGTTTTATCGGAGAGAGTATCTTTTTTACGAATTCGGAACTGAGGCTGACAATTCGAGATATACCCGACGTTCAGTTTTTCTGAAGAGGAAGACCTACGGATAGATTTTAGTGTCGGTACTGCCCTTAAATGAATCGAACGGGTATATTCGCATGCTCTCTCAGGAGTAGGGCATGAGATACAGAGCTGCATTTCCCTCCATTATGGAAAAACCAGCAACGGCGACCGAAGGGGATTTTTAGCGAAAGTGCGTGATAAGGTATGACTAGATTAGCCTGTCCTTCTCAGGAGCTCGAAGTTACAGATTCTCATCTCGGGTACACCTTCATCATCCCTGAGCAACGTTCCTGAAGAATCGAGGGATAACAGCACATGACTCCCTCTCAGGTGTAAGTCCTCAACGCCTACTTCTGCTAATCTCTTCTCCTTTCTTTTTAATAGAGCAATGTAATCCTCTCGTGTAATGATCCCTTCTCTGTATGCAGTGAGTGCGTTAATGCCTTCCAGATAATCCCCATCCTTCTCAGCAAGTCTTTCATCGGGTCCATTCCAGTAACCCCAGATGATTATGTAATTATGTTTCCTTCTTAAGATGGGTGTTCCGTCAGGAGTGAAATAGTTGCGGTGGCTCATGTACCTGCTGGTGTCTAAAATTGAATCCGATATGGTTGTTTCTCTTCCAAACATATATATTGCTCTCGGGTATACTGTTCGTATCCCCTTACTTTTTAACTCTATGGCAAAGCTCACTTCTTCAAAGGGACTATTGTAGCCAAACTCTAGAATCTTTCGTTCCTCTTTAATGAAGGGGT
>CAYFYU010000026.1:40910-44728 GCA_964347455.1 uncultured Spirochaetota bacterium
TTGGCACTGTTCCCACTTTTGATACTTTCCAGACCAGGTGAATATTGTCTTTTGTCAACGTATGATAAATTTCATGATGAGCGGACAGCTTCGTACGGGGCGTGTTTTCCCATCGTTCGGGAAGAAAATAATCAAAGAGATCGGGGTCCTTCCCTAAAACCCACAATATGCCATTGGTGCTCTCAGCGTGTCCGTATATGTAATCGACACTAAATATAGTTACCCGTTTTAAATTTGGGGGAATCTGCCCATGTTCTCGAACCACAAATCTATCTTTTTGCTTCTGAAGATAGCTAAATCGCTTAGCTCTCTTCACTTTCTCTTCTCTCTCCGGAGTTCGTCCAAGCAGTTCATAATCAATGACGGCATAGAGAGCTCTTGCCCTCTTGTTTTTCAGGAGACTTCCATCACTTGTTTGTCTTATGATGATATGATGTGGTTTCCTGTCCTTTACCAAGAATCCTATTTTATTCATTTCTTGCTCAGCTCCAACTGTAAGAGCCACCATTTCATCCTTATCAATTAATCCTTCTTTACAGGCAAACGAAGCGTCTATCCCTTTGATCCACTCGTATATGACAACATAGGAGCGGAACATGTCCAGCTCGACGTCCCTATGGGTCTCCAATTTACTCTGCATTTTATATTCTTTTCTGCCGGTCTTCCAAAGCTCAATTCGTCTGGCTGGTACATAAATTGCGAGTGGTTTTTGTGTCAATACCATTCCCGGTGATCCATACCGTGCATTCCGCAATTCCATCACCAGAGCAAATTCTTCAAAAGGACTGTTAAACTCTGCGTGCATCAATTCCTCAGATTCTGCTGCTCCGGGAACATCCTGCCCCATGCGGTTGTATTTTATCACCACGTCTCTCCGTCGCCCTTTAATCTCTTTAGTCCTGACTTTGTACGTGTTGCCGCTTCCCGATAATCTCAACGAGTGAGTTTGAAACCAGTCCTTGTCTGCAAAAAAGTTATCCGGCATGATATGCTGAATGATCGGCAGTCCGTGTGCAGTTAAGTAGAGATCATCCATATTCTCGAATTGTAAATGTAGATAGTACACATCGAATATTTTCTCGACCTCACCATCGTTTCCAATACAATGAATATTTACCGATTCTTTAAATTGAGATAATGTTCCAATCATTATATCAAGTCCTCTTTCTCAGCTATCTAACCATATATTCTACTGAAATCCTATCACAGCAGTTGTATTATGCAAGTATCTGCTTTACGGTATACATATACTCGATCCAAGTAACGCCTATTTCTCCTGCTTTTTCCAGTCCGATCTTTGTGAGAAGGGGCCCAATAATTTCAAAAACAACACTGGTAGCTGTTATACTGGTGAAAACACCGATCCAATGGTGGCGCCCCAGTTGCCGAGTTCTGTAAATTCATGTTTTACGATCAGTGAAAGTCTGATTGCAACATCTGCCTGAGACAGGATTCCCATCCCCAGATATTTTCTAATTTTTTTCTCAGTCCTGCCGTTCGTTGCTCCTAACCAGGCACCGCCCATGAGACCAGAAGCTCGACACACAATATAAACAAAACCAAGTATACCCAATGAGGGTAGCACGTCGACATGCAGGTTTGCACCCGCCAGAACAAAAAAAGAATAAATAGGAGAGGCGTGGCTTCCGTCATTATCTTCTGTTCTGTTGCTGACGCCTTTTTATTTATGGTAGCAATTTTCTGAATGACCTGACAGTAAAATAATCATCCGGTGGTAATAGACGCTTATTTTCAAGGGGAGGCCGGGTCGCCAAATGCAGCGTGTATCCAGTCACGTATCTCGTCACGAACCCTTTCAAATACAGTTATTATATGAGCGCTGCTTCCCTGAGCCTTCGATGGGTCTTTAAAACTCTTGTGCATCAGTTTTCTGCCGGGGAAAAAAGGGCAGCTTTCCCGTGCCCCATCGCAGACGGTTACCACGATGTCAAAGATCTTTCCCCTGAACTCCTCAATTGATTTTGACCGATGGTTGGAGATATCGATTGCTATTTTTTTCATCGCCGCGATGGCATAGGGGTTTACCTCAGATTTCTCGGTACCTGCACTAAATGCACTGTACCTGTTACCGTATAGATGGTTCAAAAGCCCTTCTGCCATCTGAGAGCGGGCGGAATTGTGTGTGCAGATAAAGAGAACTTTTTTCTTCAAGTTGTCGCCTTTTCACTCCGTAATTGTCTCATTTTACCGCACTGCGGCAACGCAAGGTTGCACTCCCTGAAAAGATGGCACGTACGCTTACAGAGTGCAACGAGCATGAGCATTACTGGGACCTCGATGAGCACGCCTACTACTGTTGCGAGGGCAGCACCCGAGGATAGACCGAACAGAGTAGCAGCAGTAGCTATGGCAACTTCAAAGTGGTTGGAGGCCCCAATCATCGATGCAGGTGCGGCGTCATGGTAGGAAAGCTTCAAAACGCGGGAGAGCAGGAAGTAGCCAATGGCAAATATGAACAGGGTTTGAATGAAAAGCGGTATGGCTATCCAGATGATAGTCAGAGGATTAGAGATGATGATCTCACCCTTGAAAGAGAACAGGAGAACCAGCGTAAGGAGGAGTGCCGTTATGCTTACGGGTGTTAGAACATGGACAAACTTTTCGTTGAACCATTCGAGCCCCCTTCGTTTTAAGATTAATTTCCGACTAAAATATCCAGCGACAAGTGGAAGCCCCACATAGATCGCCACTGAAAGCAGAATTGTTTTCCACGGGATAGGCATTGCATTGACGCCGAGGAGGTACCCTCCAAGCGGTGCGTAGAGGAAGAGCATGGTGATGGAGTTGATGGCAACCATCACGAGCGTTAGCCCGTCATTGCCCTTTGCAAGATAGCTCCACATAAGCACCATGGCAGTGCAGGGAGCTATGCCAAGCAGGATGGCACCTGAAATATAGCTGCGCCAAAGTTCAACCTCCTGTCCGGTTTTTATGATTTCTGTGCCTGGGAGCAAGTTCCTGAAGAGATAGCCCAAAAACAGTGTTGCAATGAGGTACATGGTAAAGGGTTTTATCGCCCAGTTGATAAAGAGCGTCATTGCAACCGGCTTCGGAGTCTTTGCCGCGCGCACCACTTCTGAAAAATCAATCTTAACCATGATCGGATACATCATGAAGAAAAGGCAAATTGCTATCGGTATCGACACCTGCTGAATGGAGAAAGAATCAAGCTTCACTGCTAACCCTGGAGCTGCTTTTCCAAGCAGCATGCCGGCTCCAATACAGAGCAGAACCCAGAGTGTAAGATACTTTTCAAAGACATTCAGTCTTTTTTCCTTTGTCATGACTTCACTCCTGAGCTCGACACCATGTCGGCAATAGAATTATTTTTATATTTGTAAGAATATAGAAATATTTTGTAGTTGTCAATTATTGAATGTATATTATGAAAAAGGATAGAGGAACTTTTTATGAAAGAGGTACTGAAGATTTTTAAAGCACTGGGTGATGAGAATAGGATGAGGATTCTTTTTATGCTGAAAGAAAGGCCGCTCTGTGTTTGTGAAATCGCTGAAGTTCTCAACATCGCCCTTTCGACTATTTCGGCTCATCTTCGTTTGATGAAGAACAGTGGTTTAATCGAGGATAAAAAGGAAGGAAGATGGGTTATTTATAATATAAATAAAGACAATGTGTATTTTTGTCGGTTGCTACATTTCATTGAAGAGCAAATGAGGGAAGACCCGCAGATAAGTCGAGATCGAGTTTTGATTTCACAGATAACGAGGGAGGTGTGTGCAAAAAAATGAAGGAGAAATCATATTATTAATACAACCCACCATTCTTTGCTCTCCATC
>CAYFYU010000027.1:0-2490 GCA_964347455.1 uncultured Spirochaetota bacterium
ACGACCTTTGGGTTATGAGCCCAACGAGCTACCAACTGCTCCACCCCGCGTCGTCGGCTATAAATGTATATATTCCTTCCTCTGTTAGTCAAGGAAATTAGCTGATTGGATGGTTACATCAACTTGCAATGGGAACTGATGTTCCACACTTTTCACAGTTTCCCTTTCCGAAGTGCACCCTACGAATGGCATAACCGTGCCGCTCTATAAGGAGAGAACCGCAGTTATGACAGAAGGTATTGCTGGGACCGCTGACGTTTCCAAGATACACATACTGCATTTTGCGGGATGCTACCTCCCTCAACCTTTTAAGTGTTGAAATTGGCGTGGGGGGAGCATTGAATTGATACATCGGGTAATAGGCAGAGAGATGGTAGGGAATATCGGGGCGCAGTGATTCAAGAAACCCGGTGAGTTTCTCCATCTCCTGATCTGAATCATTGTAACCAGGAATGATGAGCGTCGTTACCTCCAGCACGATCTCTTTTCTTTTGGCAACTTCTTCTATCGTTTCCAGGACATTCTTAAGATTTCCTCCGATAACTTTACGGTAGAAATCCTCCTGCATCCCCTTCAGATCTATATTGAACGCATCCGTAAATGGAAGCAATGCCAGCAGCGGCTCCCTGTTGATATAACCGTTTGTAACAAATACATTCTTTAACCCCTTCTTTCGTGCCAGTTTGCAGCAGTCCATCACATACTCGAACCATATGAGCGGCTCTGTATAGGTATAGGCTATGCCGACAGAATCCCTCCTGCCTGCGGTGTTCACCAGATCTTCTGGTGAGTAGTATTGGGTCGGATGATTGGGGTTTTGGGAGATTGAGTAGTTCTGGCAAAACTTACAACGAAATGAGCATCCGACCGTACCAATTGAAAGGATTGAGCTGCCCGGGTAAAAATGATAGAGAGGTTTCTTTTCTATGGGATCCATCGCTACAGAGGAGACCTCACCGTAAATGGTGGTATAGAGACTGCCATTTCTGTTTACTCGAACCTGACATATACCTGTATTGTCTTTCGAGATGATGCAGTTGTGCGGGCAGAGATGGCACCTCACCTTCCCGTCAATTCTCTTTTCATAGAAGAGTGCATCTTTTTCCATGGGAGGCCTCCTTAGATATTTTCCGATAAAAATCGTCCGAATAGGCCACTAATTGTCCCACCTATAAGTGCAAAGAGAAAGAGAAAGGGAAGTAGAGCAAAGGAGAGCCTGCTTCCAACAAAGAGTGCATTGACCAACAGCAGCTGCGCTGCATTACTCGTCACAGCCCCAAGTATGCTGATCCCGACAAAACTGAGCCACCTTCTCAACAGTATAAATCCCAGAAGCATGACGCCGAAGGACGTGATGGAACCGGTCAGACTGAGACCAAAGCTCACCGACAGCAAGGTTCCGAGAAGAAGAGAAGTGGCAAACACACGTGCAATAACAATAAGGAATACTTCCCGTGGCTTCATGATGCTGAATGCGTAAAGGGTAACTGCATTGGCAAGACCCAGGCGCATCCAGGGAAGGGGTTTCGGTATAACGGTTTCTGCAATGGAGAGAAAAATGGCAATGGTGGCAAGAATAGCAGAATAAAAAATACGAAGCTCGCCCTCAGATTCCTTAATCATCTTTGTAATGGATATATTTTCAGTGTAAGTATGGTTGGGTGACCACCCTTGAAACGAGGGCTCCTTCATTTTCAATAACTCCTGAATCCTGAGATGGGCGTGGCTACCTAGCGTGCAACCCCGTCAATAAAACTTTTGGCCCCCTTCATCTGAACCACAACACGGTTCGGAATACAAACAGCTTCTTCACCAGCCCTTCTTATCCTTCCCATTTTGATACAGATCTTATCTTTGCATGGCGAATCCTCGACCCAGGCCTCACCGTTTTGGATGATCACCGTTGTAATGCCCAACGGCCCTTCCACCTCAATGACCTGATTTTCGGAGGGTTCATAAGAAGATTTGAAATTCAACCCTGTTACATCAATATATTCTCCAGAAGCATTGATGCTGTAGGTAAGCGAAAAGAGCAGGAAAATCAAACCCACAACCATAGCGATAATTATATAATCACCGATCTTTAATTTTTTCAATTCTTTACAACCTCTCGAACAATTGCAAGGATTATGAGCCCCACTGAGAGAGCTATCATCCCAATCTTATAGGCAGAAATCTTTCCCTCCCTGGTGAGAAACAATCCCACAATGTAAAGAAGAAATCCAAACGCAGCGGTTGTATAGGCGAAATCGAACTTGATAAATTTGAAGAGAAACAAGATGGATAGCATGATGAATATTGCCGCTGCATAAATACAGGCGATGCCGATCGACTTTTTACTCAATAACCTGCTCCTTGTACCTATTACTTTCTGTTCTCAAAAAATACTCGATCAATTGCCAAACTCATAGTAGAGAATTTCTGTCTGCCCATACTTTTTTCTTTTTAGAAGCTTTGGATCAGCCCCGAAGGAGGTAAGCTCTTCCTTAT
>CAYFYU010000027.1:2500-4480 GCA_964347455.1 uncultured Spirochaetota bacterium
CCAGAATTGTTGGATTCATACGTTTGAGACCCTTCTTCAGGAGCTCCACAACCTCCGGACACTTCTCATAACGATAGGGCGGATCCATAAAGATCAGGTCGTAGGTGATGTATCTGCTTCGCCTCAAGAAAACCGGGACATCGCACCTGATAACATACGCCGAGAAATCCAGAATCTGAAGGTTTCTCTGAATGGACTTTACGGAATCCCTGCTCCAATCGACAAAGGTTACAGCCTGTGCTCCCCTGCTGATCGCCTCGAGACCGAGTGAACCGGTGCCGGCAAAGAGGTCCAGAACTCGTAAACCAAGAACCCCATTGTCGAAAAACGACTCGAGTGTTGAAAAAATCGCCTCTCTCACTAGGTTTGTCGCCGGCCTTACACCAAGATCAGGAACGTACAGTTTTTTACCCATAAAGCTGCCGCCTGTTAACTTTAAAAATCGTTTCACCCCCTAACCTCCAAAATAGAGGACAGCGTTCCTGTAACCACTGCTCTGGACAAAATCCCTGAGATAGCCCTCCCGTTCATGGTCTGTCCCTATCTCTCCTTCGACGAATTTCCTCGTATCATTCTGGGCTCTCGCGATGAGTTTCGTGTTTATTTCGAGATTGTCTATAATAAAGGAAGGTACACCTGATTGTTTCTTTCCCATAATCTCACCGGGACCACGGAGTTTCAGATCCCATTCCGCGATCTTGAATCCGTCCTGTGTATCTCGAAGAATCATAAGCCGGTTAAAACCCTCCCTTCCGGTACTTCGGTCGGGTATGAGAAAACAGTAGGACGAGTGCTCTCCCCTACCAATTCTTCCCCGTAACTGATGTATGCTTGATAGACCGAATCGCTCGGCCTGCTCGATTACCATAACTGTCGCATTTGAGACATCGATTCCGACTTCTATAACGGTGGTCGATACGATCAGATCATACTCTCGGTCTTTAAATCCAATCATCACACGCTGTTTCTCATCATCGTCCATTCTACCGTGGAGAAGCCCAACCTTGAACTCCCTGAACACCTCTTTTCGCAATCGTTCGTATGCGTCGATTGCATTTTTCAGGTCTGAGGCGCTGGATTCCTCGATGAGTGGATAGATAAAGTATGCCTGTCTTCCCGCCTCCAGCTCTTCGCGTACCTTTTTATGCACTTTGTCTATTTCAGCCTGTTTCACAATCTCGGTTTTGACCTCGCCTCTGCCTGCCGGCATCTCATCTATTACCGACACGTCCAGATCTCCATACAGGGTCATGGAAAGCGTTCGCGGTATCGGTGTTGCACTCATAACGATGCAATCGGGGTGATCCCCCTTTTCTCTGAGCCGACCCCGTTGAAGCACCCCGAACTTTTGTTGCTCATCGATGATAACAAGCTGGAGATTTTTGAATTTAACATCCTCTGAAAAGAGGGCATGAGTGCCTACCATTATGTCCGTTTCCCCAGCTGATAATAGGTCGAGGATCTCCTCTCTCGCAGCGTTCCGTATTGAGCCGGAGAGAAATGCCACATTGATTCCTAGTCCATCGAGAAAGTCTTTCACCGTATTGAAGTGTTGCTGCGCGAGCACCTCCGTTGGAGCCATAAATGCCACCTGACTGTCACGCTCTACGGCATTCAGGGCACAGATAAGTGCAACAACAGTTTTACCGCTTCCCACATCACCCTGTATCAAACGATTCATGGGCGCGGGCATATTTTGGTCCTTTTCAAGCTCCTTCAATACCCTCTTTTGCGCATTCGTGAGTGTGAATGTGAGACTCTGCAGAAATCTTTCCTTTAAGGTGCCGAAAATTGGTGATCGCTCTTTTTTAACCGCTTTGCTTCTGTTCTTCAGAATTGCGACAACGAGCTGGTACTTGAAAAACTCCTCATAGGAGAAACCCTCCTTCGATCTTCTTAGAGAATCTGTGTCCGAGGGGAAGTGAATTTCCCTGATAAGATCCTTTCGCAACAGGTACTTAAGCGTCGATTCGATAAACC
>CAYFYU010000027.1:4490-25158 GCA_964347455.1 uncultured Spirochaetota bacterium
CTGAATTTGGTCTCCCGCGGTTTCCATGGCGTAGGCAACGAGATTTCGCAATTTTCGCTGACTCAATCCAGCGGTGAGTGAGTAAATTGGTAGAATTCTCAGTTCGTAACCTTCTCCATTAACAGTATAGTCAAATTGTGAGAAGATTGTCACACCACGTCGCCTGGTAGGAATACCCGTTAGATAGAATGAAAGTCCAACCCGCAGTTTATCCGCCAGGTAATTACGGTTAAAACAGTAGAGATAGGCACTGCCCGTGGGATCTGCGACTTTTATGCGGAGATGGTTTTTCCCTCTGTAATAAAAAGAGGAGTGCTCGGTTACCTTTACCCGATGTGTCGATCTCTTCCCCTCGCTTACATCTCGAAGACTGAGGAGGTTTCGTCGATCTTCATAGTCCCTGGGGAAGTAGCAGAGTAGATCTTCAACAGTGGCTATTCCAAGTCTTTCTAGCTTCCGGGAAACTGAGGGGCCCACTCCCTTTAGATATTGAATATCATCATGAAGACTGAGTGACATTGGCATTATATTCCGTCTGTATGAGCTCTCGTACTGACCGCATCATACGGTCCAACGCTTCTCTATCACCTGTCCCTTTTTTTCTGAAATCGCCATAATAAACAGGCTTTTTAACGATAAACTTTGTCCTCGTCCCCTTTATTACATACGGACGTTGAAATATTTCGTCCGTGTGGACAAGAACAACCGGAAGCAGAGGAACACCGGTCTGCTGTGCAACAACAAATGCACCTCTCTTGAAGCTCCGTAATCTTTCTTCAGGAGTCCGGGTACCTTCTGGAAAAATCCAAACCGAAATTCCCTTTTTCAAGACCTCTGCAACCTTTCCGAGGCTTTTCGACGCAGCCATCGATCGCTCACGGACAATAGAGATATATCCGGCACCTCTCATGGCAAATCCGATAAGAGGAATCTTGAAAAGCGATTCTTTCGCAAGCCACCGGAATTGAAGCGGCATAGCAGCTCCACCGACGAGGATATCGGTGTAGCTCCGATGGTTTGACACGATTATATAGGTCCCCTGTGGGTCTACATGTTCCTCGCCGGTAATTTCTATACTGACACCGCACAAAAATTTCAAAAGAAGTTTCGACCACTGATGTATGTTCGTATGTATAAAATTTTCACGGTTATGCAGAAAGGGATAGCAGATAAATATAAAGATAGCCCAGACAAAGGTTATGAGACCACCGACAAACCAGTAGAGAAAACCCCTGATCATAAAATACCACCCACATGGTCATACACGATTTTCGCATCGGACCAGAGCTTCTCTAACCGGTAGTAGTCTCTTCCCTCCTGCAGGAAGATATGAATAATGAAATCATTGTAATCCAGGAGAACCCAGGGAGAGTCGGTGAATGATTTTTTTGAGAGGGGTTTTATATCCAGATCATTCATATATTCTTCAATGTATCGCACCAGTGCTCTTGTTTGAATGGTTGAATTCACGGTGCATATAATAAAATAATCAGTTATGCTCGTTATACCCTTTAGATCAAGAACGATGATATCCTGTGCTTTTTTAGATCGTAAAAATTCCGCTACCTCAACGACTGTCTCGCCCAAACCTGAACGATAATCCTTTTGCCCCTTCAACGTCGTATCTTTCATCGCACGTATTTCCCCTCGAAATCATTTCCAAGAATTATGGTCACATCAACAAGGAGGGTTTTGTCGATTCTCGTGTAGACTTCCTTACAGTTTATTATATCCGCAATTCTCTTTGCAAGCGACGGTCTCCCTATTCGGTCAATAACCAAAGTTCGCTCATAATCATTTCTCATGGCATTCCCGTAATGCACAACATTGAACCCGTACTGTATGAAATAATTTCTCAAACTCTGAGCCTGTCCGGGATTCATTGAACCGTTCAAAATCTCCAATTTTATCTCATCACCGAACGGCGCCGGACCTTCATCACTGATGTACTTCTTGACGGTTGCTATCCTCTCCTGCAGCCAGATGCCGTTTTCAACGGGCGTGATATACTCCTCATCCTTGAGGGTGATATTCTTGCCATACATTCTGTAAAAGAGAAGCTTTGAGGAGTTCATCTTATACATCTCTTCCGCAAGAATTATGATATCCCTTCTACTAAAATTCGTATCCACACCTTTTGTGAGAATATTCATTATCTTTGCATTTCGGAGAAGTGTTTCGATATCGGTGGTTCGATCGAGCAATGATTCAACAAAGATCCGATGATTTTCGACCAGTGTGCTCATGCCCGCATTGCCATAACGATACTGAAGGAACTGCTTCGTTTTGGCCCCATCCAGTATGTCCTGTCCCTTTGCGAGTTTGATAAATACCCGATCATCCGCATTACTATAATTCATGCTTTCAGGTATGATGATCTCGACTCCCTCGAGCAGATCAACAAGCTTTTCAACATCCCTTAGATCATACACGACATGAAAGGGAAACTGTGTGTTGGTGAGCTTTTCTATCGTCTCCCTAAGTATCCGTATTCCACCGCGGAAATAAATATTCCGGATGGTGTCATAGGTTGGCTTATCTTCATATTCCACTTTCAACCTTGTTTTTTCAGGAATAACAATGGCCGCCTGTTTGTTTGTTTTTGGATTATAAAAACAAAGAAGGAGTGTTTGTGTTTTATCGCCGTCATTCTCAACGATAATTGTCGAAATTATCGACTCTGACGTCAATAGTTGCTCTACCTTACTCTCTCGAAAATAAAAAATGAAATAGATTGAACCGACAACGATTCCGATAGCAAGCAGAATGAGCAGAATGGAAACCCAATCAAAATCCGACTTTTTTCGTTTATCTGACTGATACTTAATGTCAGCGATTTTGATTCCCATATATTCCCCTTCTCTTCAAGTTAATTTCATTGTATGCGTAGAGAGTATCTTCAATGATTGAGCGATCTTCGGCTAGGAGATATCGAAAAATCGATTTCAAGATGTATATCATTGCCCCCTCGAGGTCTCGCGAGGCAAGCCTTCGAGCCGTCTTAACCCCTCTCATCGTTCTTCCGGGTTCGATATAATCAGCCACAAAGAGAATCCGGTCAAGAAGGCTCATCGATGGACCGCCGGTGGTATGTAGCTCAATACTTTTTAAAATCTCAGCATCATGAATCCCGAACTGATTTTCTGCAATTACCCTACCCGCTTGACCATGGAGTACCAGTGGTTCGTTTAAATATTTTTCCGGAAGTTTCTTTTCAGGGTTGTTATCTTGAAGTATTTTTACCATCCGGTCGACCGAAAAATCACGCGCGATATCATGAAGGAGTGCTGCGACCTCAGCTTTTTCCACATCGCAACCGTATTGCTCAGCTAGCTTTACCGCCGTATCACGAACTCCGACTGTATGTTTCCACCGTTCCTGTGTTAGGAACTTTCTTACCCTCTGATTAATCTCCACTCCAGTCTCTATATAATCCCTTTTCGATAATATAATCCAATACACTATCAGCAACAAGATAACGTACACTCTGCCCCTTCCTGAGGCGTTGTCTTATTTCTGAAGATGTGATTTCTATATTCCGGTCGCTAAATATGCTGTACTCAAAACCCATTATATCATTACCATACTCACTAACAATCGGATAATTATTTCGAAGTAGTACTATAAAAGAGAGCAGTTCAGTTAGACGATCTATCCGCTTCCAGGTGCTCAATTCAGGTATTAGATCGGAACCGAGTAGGAAGAAGGGTTTTTTATCAAACTGGTAGTTCTTGTAAATATAATTGACTGTATCGATAGTATATGAGTTTCCTCCTCTTTTGATCTCCACATCATCACAGATGAATGAACCGTTTTTTTCTACTGCTATCTGTACCATCTTCAGCCGATCTATCGGATCGGCACCAAATTCAACTTTCTTATGGGGAGGTATATTCGTTGGTATAAAAATAATCCGATCGAGTGTGAACTTCTCGCGTACATCCTCAGCAAGTCTTAAATGTCCGATATGAATAGGATTGAAGGTTCCCCCGAACACCCCTAGTTTAATGCCCATCAATACTCCCCATCATATCAGCGATTTCACTCTTGAGTTTTTCTAGTCCCTGACCGTCCATGGAAGAAACGGCGAGTTTTTTACCTGGAATACTTGATGTAAACAGTTTTTCAACCTGCTCATCTCGAGCCATATCCCTCTTACTTCCTACTATTAGTCTTGGTTTTTTGTTGAGATCGTCCGAAAACTGCCTAAGTTCATGCTCGAGGATTTGAAAGTGGTGCTCAAAATTCTCTTGGATGAGATCCAGAAGAAAAAGCAGAATCCTCGTACGCTCTATATGTTTAAGAAACCGTATGCCGAGCCCTTGTCCTGTACTTGCACCTTCGATGAGTCCGGGAAGATCTGCGATGATAAACTCTTTGTCGTCTCCATAATGCAGCGCACCTAAATTTGGATAGAGAGTGGTAAAGGGATAGTCCGCAACCTTGGGTTTCGCATTCGTGAGAACCGACAGGAGGGTAGACTTTCCTGCATTAGGAAGTCCGATTATGCCAACGTCTGCAATTATCTTCATTTGAAGCGTCAGGGTAGCCTCTCTTCCGGGTTTACCCTTTTGTGCAAAACGGGGCGCCCTATTCGTTGAAGTTGCGAAATGGGAGTTTCCAAGTCCCCCCCTACCCCCCTGTGCTGCGACAAGGGTTTCCCCCTCTTTTATCAAATCGGCCATCATTCTTTTCGACAGTGCATCGATTACAACTGTTCCTGCGGGTACATCAATGATTGCATTTTTACCCTGGGCCCCGTTCTTGTTCCTGTTCTCACCGGGCATGCCATTCTTTGCCCTGATTGTATTACGAGTTCTTAAGTTGTTCAGTGTCCTGATCTCTTTTCGTACTTGAATGAGTACATTCCCACCTGCACCGCCATCTCCACCGTCCGGTCCACCCTTTGGTATAAACTTCTCTCTTCGAAATGATACGGCTCCATCTCCTCCCTTTCCAGACCTTACAGTAATATCAACCTCATCGACAAAGCGCGACATTGTTTTAACTTTACACTGGATTAATAATAAACAATTTTTATATAAATGGTAAGTCCATTACAGTCATTCATATAGGTTATTAGTTTCGATAAAAGTTATGGGGGTCTTATTCGTAGGTGTTTATCTGTGTATGAGTAAGCCTGCGTATAGGTGCCCGTTCATTTGGAATAAACGGATACTCTTCTCTTTCCATGACCAAAGGTTTCAAACTGAACTGTTCCATCAACTCTTGCAAAGAGCGTGTCGTCCTTGCCTCGACCCACGTTCTTTCCTGGATGTATCCGTGTTCCTCTCTGCCGAACGAGGATCGTACCTCCCAGTACCTTTTCTCCTGCAAATCTCTTGACACCGAGTCGTTTGGATCTGCTATCTTTGCTGTTCTTGGTGCTCCCACCGCCTTTTTTGTGTGCCATGGTACTCTCCCCGAGGAATTATTTCTGAACAAGAATTCTCGTAAATTGTGGCCTCGTTCCTATGGTTCGTCGGTAATCTTTTCTTCGTTTGTATTTAAAAACTCGTATCTTCTTTCCGCTGACATCTCCCAGTACTTTTGCCTTGAGGGACAAGCCCTTGACGTAGGGAGCTCCAACAGTTACCTCATCCTTTTCATTTTTAAAAAGGAGAACCCTATCGATGTCTATTTCGGTATCCTTTTGTGCATCGATACGGTCGACGAGTAGCGGTTTGCCCTCTTCCATCTTATACTGTTTTTTGTTAAGCTCAATTACCCAGTACATTTCTGACCTCAAAATTTTAGGTTAAGATATACACAATAACCATTAAAGTCAATACAACTTTTGAATAGGGGGATTTAGCGTCTGGACAGCAGAAGGGTTACCAGGAGGCTGATTTTAACAAAAAAAAGGTAAAATATTTCCAATATATTGGCCTGGACCGGAAAAGCAAGGGCAACGCGTTCTGGTAAAAACCACATGCTGAACTGCAGCGGAAAAATGAATAATCCCATAAACAAAAGTGGCACCATATTGTCTCTTCGATATTTTAAAAACAGCATGATGGAGATCACATATATACTGAGCGCCAGTACAACATCGAGAAGATGAAAGTAGAGTTCAGATGAGATTGGAAAGGGCTTGAAAATTGTCGCTCCCCCCATTTTTCAGTTGATCAATTGTACCTATTTTAAAAGACCATATCAAGTAGTATACAGCGTTTCAGCTTCAAATAATTGACAGTCTGGTAGGCGTTCGATTACAATAAAAGGGGAATCATAAAATGTTTTTCGTCATTTCTGTTATAGCAATTTTTTCTATAATTTTCGCGGGCGCACTTTTCATCATCAACAATCTCAAAAAAACCAAGCTGCAGCATACCCTGGAGAGAGACGTTGAGAAAGGCTCCAAGGAGAGTGCTTTAGATACGCTTTTAAAACTTATCCGAAAAGATCCTTTTGATATGTCTAAACGGATTCAGGCTGCAAATCTTTTCATGGAAATCGGCAAGTTTAACGAGGCGATCCTGCAACTGAACAGTATTCTCAACTACAGTAAGGAAAAACAGTCTATCGATAAAAAAAGGGTCAACGGAATGCTCGCACATTGCTATATACAGACCGGCAACCTCGACGATGCATCGAAAGCCTACGCCATGATGCTACAGATCGATCCTGATGACGCCTTACCCTACGTTGAGATCGGCAAGATCGAAAAGAACAAGGGATCCCTGAACAGCGCACTCAGGTACTTCAACAAGGCCCTCTCCCTGCAACCGAATAATATCGAAATTCTCAAAGAGGTGGGGATACTGCTCCTTCAATCGAAGAAACATGCCGATGCGTTCACAATACTGAACCAAGCACACCAGAAATTACCGGAAGATACCGAAATTCACTTTTATTTGGGTAAGCTACAAACCCTTTTCGATAATGATGAAGAGGCCTTGAAACATTACATGAGAGCACGGCATGATCCAGAATACACCGTGGAAAGTTTGTTACTGGCAGGAAAAATACTGAAAAAGCATGCTAAATTCGATGATGCCCTCAAAGTTCTCCTCCTGGCTCTGAAATCCCATGGATTACAGAGGGATATGATGCTCGAATTATGCTATGAAGCCGGTGAAGTATTTCTTGCTAAAAATGACATTACTAACGCCATTATGCAGTGGCAAAAAATACTCTCACATGTCTCCGAATTCAGGGACGTGAGGGCTAAGCTCGACAAATATGAGCAAACCACATCAAATGTTGCACTTCGTACCTATGTGATGTCCGCTCCGAATGACTTTCTGAATTTATGCAAAAAAATGGCCAAACAGTATGCAAATAAAGTTGATATAATCAGGGCTGAAAAAATGATGGACTCCTCTGTTGAAATTTTTGCACAGGTGGTACACAGGAACATAAATACCACGGTGCTTTTCAAATTCTTCAGGGGCATGACAAAAATAGGTCAGCTCGCTATCAGGGAATTCTACGAAACATGTAGGGAAAAAAACGCAAAGCTCGGGGTCTGCTTCACCAATACCGAGTTTACTAAGGAGGCTCAAACATACAGCGAGGGTAGGGTAATCGAACTCCCCAATGAAGAAAAGTTTTTAAAATTACTCACAAAAGCATCGAGATAAAAAAAACTCTCTCCATATCATATGGACATCACTAATAAAGTCGCCGATAAATCTATATACTCTTTTTCAAGCGGTCGAGAATACTCAGGGCCTCAAGGGGGGTAATACTGTTGATATCGATCTGTTTCAGCTCTTTTATAAGAATTTCATAGGGGGAGGGAAAAAGGCCCAGTTGGATCAACTCATCGTTCTCATGGGCTGATTCTCGATCTGCATGATCCATTTCTCCTTGCCCAACCTGCTGCAGTTTGCCCTCCTCCTCTCCTATCACAAGTGGAATGTGTCCGCCATACTTCATCTCAAGAGTTCCAAGTATCGATTTCGCCCTTTCGATGACCTTATCGGGAATACCGGCCATACGAGCGACCTCGATGCCGTAACTCTTCGATGCACTCCCTGGCTCAATCTTCCTGAGAAATATCACAGTGTTATTCCACTCCTTGACCTTTACGTTGTAATTGATGATTCCCCGACGATCGTTCAAAGCTGTAATCTCATGGTAATGGGTAGCGAAGAGTACTTTTGCACCGACCTGCTTACTGTCGAGAAGATATTCGAGTACAGCCCATGCTATTGAGAGGCCGTCATAGGTCGATGTACCGCGGCCAATCTCATCCATAATAATGAAGCTTCGCTCAGTTGCGTAGTGTAGAATCCTCGATGTTTCGATCATTTCAACGAGAAAGGTAGATTCCCCTTTTACAATACGGTCCGATGCCCCAATCCGAGAAAAAACCCGGTCGACTATCCCTATTTTTGCCTCACGGGCAGGGACAAAACTGCCGAGGTGAGCCATGATTATTATCAGGGCAGCCTGCCGTAAATAGGTCGACTTTCCTGCCATGTTTGGACCGGTCAGTATCATAATCCGCCGATCACCATCGTTGAGGTACAGGTCATTTTCTATAAACTCCTCATCACCGAGGATCTCTAAAACCGGATGTCTCCCACCCGTTATATCAATAATATTGTCCTTTACAATCTCAGGAATAACATACCCGTTTTCACGAGCAGCAACCGAAAGTGAACAGTACAGGTCGATGGATGCTATTGCTTCAGAGGCTGAGTACAGCTGTATGGTAAACCCGAGAATGGTATTTCTGATTCTCTCAAATATCTCAAACTCAAGTGTATCTGCCTTTATACGGGCCTCCATCAAAAGGGTTTCATGCCTTTCCAGTTCCTCAGTGGTGAATCGCTCTGAGCTGACTAATGTCTGTTTTTTAATATAGTACTGGGGAACTAGATGAAGATTTGGCTTTGTGACCTCAATGTAGTAACCGATGATTCGATTGTATTTCACTTTCAATGAACCGATGCCATGTTTTCGCTGCTCCTCAAGCTGATAGCGATTTATCCAATCACGGTTTTCTTTGTTTACTTTCCGAAATTCATCGAGCTCCGGATCGTAGCCTGTCTTAATAATACGACCCTCTTTTACACTTATAGGCGGATTATCATCGATGCCCTTCTGGATGATTTCTATTATATCGTCGAATTGTGCCATCTTTTCTATTTCGTCCTTTAAAACCCTGAAGGCCTTGAGGCTGCTCTTTATCCTTCCCAATGCCAGGAGTGAGTTCTTAAGTCCAATCAGGTCGCGACCGTTTCCCTTATTCACGGAGAGTTTTGATACGAGCCGTTCTATATCCAAAATCCGGGACAAATGACCACGAATTTCGGTGAGGAGGTTCTGATCTTCATAGAAAAAACTCACCTTTTTCAATCTATCCTTTATGGTTACGATATCGTTGAAGGGACTGTTTATGCTCTTTTTTAACAGCCTTCCTCCCATTGCAGTCTGGGTTTTATCAAGAATGTTAATGAGAGTTCCATCCAGATTTCCATCCACATTCCGTGTCAATTCGAGATGTCGCTTTGTTGCATTGTCTATTATCAGAGCGTTTTCTTTTCGTCTTCCCCTGATCCACTGTATATGGGATAGGTCACGTTTGATATTGTGTGTGACATAGAGGAGAAGGCCCCCGCATGCCGCAACCTCGAGCTCATCACTCAGTTCAAAAATATCACTGCTCGTCACCGAATAGTGTTTTTTAAGGAAAGCTTCAGCATCCTGCAGATTGAATAGATAATCGTCCTGAGCACGTAACACGATATCGATCGTATTACTCTCAATCTTGTTGAGAAGAAATTTCAATCCCCTGTCATCGTTAAAGGATTCAGGATAGATAATCTCCCGAAGCCCATTATTCTCGATCTCGTTTAGAATATCATCTATCACATCCCCCCCGCTGATAAGGCTCGATACGAATTCACCTGTGCTAACGTCAAGAGAGGCGCAGGCAAGTCTCACCATTCCCCGTGATTCGGATCCACAAAGTGCGGCTATGCCGTTCGCACTCTTGTTCGGGAGCAATCCTGGGTCCGTTATGATCCCGGGTGAAATTATTTCAACAACCTCTCTTTTTACAATGGTTTTGGTTTGATTCGGGTCTTCCGTCTGCTCACATATGGCAATTTTCAGCCCCTCACCCAGAAGCTTGGCAATATAACTCTGGGCTGCATGGTAGGGAAACCCGCACATTGGTATGCTGTTTCTCTTGGTGAGCGTTATGTTGAGAACACGTGAAGCGAGCTGTGCATCTTTTTCGAACATCTCATAAAAATCACCGAGCCTGAAGAGGAGAATGGCGTCATCATTCTCCTTTTTTATTCTGCGGTACTGCTTCATCATGGGGGTTATTTTCATTATCTACTTCTCTTCAATAATAAATCCAGAAAAACCCATTGCAGTGAGATCTTGAAGAACATCCTTCGCCTCTTCCCGAGAAGGATAAAACCCCACCCTCACTTTGAAAAGTTGATCCCCCTCAACACCGGTGCCTACGAAAAAAGCGGGCAAGCCTTTCTCTTCCAAAGACCGGACCAACTCTCGTGCATTGTTCTCCTCTGTGAAGGCACCAATTTGAATCAGGAAGCCGCTTGACTGGGGCATGGTATTCTCTGATTCAGGGGTGATAGCTCCAGCAACGCCATACATGTAGGTACCGGTAAGGATGGATTCGTCATACGTTCCCTGAATCGGGGTAATACCCTCCTGGTCCAGGTCACTCAATGCCTTCAGTGCCTTTGGAGTAAATGGGGACGAGGGATATTGAGACGAAATTTCAAGATATGCTGCATGCGCCTTCTGTGGCTGTTCATCTAAATCAAAGGCCACTGCAAGTTGATAGAGGGCCTCTGCCCTGAAAAGCGGTGAATCTGCGGTTCCATAGATCCTCTGCAAGAGATCCTGGGCTTGTCCAAGTCTTTCCAGAGATATTAAGGTTTTAGAGATCTCAATATATATTCTGATAAAATCTTCCGATGTGTACACCCCTCCTGACCTCAACTCCTCTAAAGCGAGCTCAAAATAGAAAAGCGCATCATCATACTTTCCCTGCCGGGCTTTTATTATCCCGGAAAAGATACGAGTGTAAGGTGTAAAAATTACTGCCTGATTGCTCTCATTCTCTTCAATCTCTTCAAGAAACTTCATCGCATCACTATAATTCTCCCCAATGTAATGTCGGAAGGCCAGTTCGAAGCGCACCCCATTTATAAGCGGAAAATCAGGATAACCATCTATTAATTCTGTAAGGCAGTTTATCGAACCGCTGATACTGTCCTCAAGATAGCATCGTTTAAACTTGATATAGGGTGCAGCCCGTGTACCCTTCGCCCTTTGATACGCTATAGAGTAATACCTGGCCGCCTGACGATAGTTGTTTTTCAGTTCAAAATCGCGTGCACGCCCGATTACGACGGCCGTATTTCCTCCTTCCGGTATCTGGTAATTCTGTCCGTCTGGAAAATAGTAATCAGCTATATCCGGTGGCAAAAGGAAATGGTTGTATCCCTGCTCTGCACCGTGCACTTCATCTTCAGCGTCAATTAAAATCGGAATATTTGCGAGCAAAACGAGGTATAGAATCCAACCGAAAAGGAGGGAAGCCCTTCCTCCAAATACCATTCATTGTTCCCTTTTGAATTGTTTAGACTCTTTCAACTGCTTTCTTCTCTTCGACACCACGAAGGGTATTGCCCGAGATACCAACTATCTTTACAGGGATGAAGCTTCCAGCAGATTCACTGGTCCTGACAACCACCATCTTATTCTTTTCCGTTTTACAGAGAAGTTCATCCTCATTTTTCTTACTCTGCCTTTCAACGAGCGCCTGGACACACTTCCCAATTTCACCTCTACTCTTTCGATGGGATATCTCTCTCTGAATACTTATGAGCTCTTCCAGCCTTCTCTTTGCAGTTTCTGCATCTTCCTGACCAGGTAGTTCGAGCGCCTTCGTAAATGGTCTAGCCGAATAACGATAGGTAAATGCATCATCAAACCCGATTTGACGGACTGCATCGAGTGTGAGACTAAAATCAAGCTCGCTTTCAGTGGGAAATCCAACAATGATGTCAGTAGTAACTGCAACATCAGGGATGTAGGCACGGATTGTATCGATCAACTCTCGATACTTCTTAACAGTATATCTCCTGTTCATAAGCTCCAGGATCCTGTCCGAGCCGCTCTGCAGGGGTAGGTGGAAATGTCTGCAAACCTTATCAAGCTCCGCAATTCTTTGCACAGTGAGGGCATTAAAATCTTTGGGATGGGATGTAAGAAATCGAATCCACCTGATGTTTTCCACAGCATTGATTTTCTCGAGAAGTTCGATAAAAGAGATATCACCGCTGTCCTTTCCATAACCATTTACATTCTGACCCAGAAGAGTTATTTCAACAACTCCCCGCGCTGCCAGCTGAGAGATTTCATCCATAACCGCATCGCTCGGTTTGCTCTCTTCAGAACCTCGAAGATACGGCACGATACAGTAGCTGCAGAAATTACTGCATCCCTTTATGATATTTACCCACGCACTGTGCCCCTCAGCTCTCGTATCTTTAAAGGGTGAAAATTTGTAATCTTTTTTCTCAATCATAACGATTGGTCTGATATTCCGTTCGTACTCCTGAACCGCCCCGGGTATATTCAGGAAGTTGTGGGTGCCTGCAATCACCACTATTTCAGGAAATAGATCCCGCACCCTACCCCCAAGTTCCTGTGCCATGCAGCCTGCAAAAACGAGAAGGAGTTTGCCCTCCTTTCGAGCACTGAGAGAACGATAAAATCCGAGCCGGCCGTATATGCGTTCCTCCGCATTCTCTCGAACCGAACAGGTGTTAATGACAACGATATCGGCCTCATCCACAGCATTCGCCCTTACATATCCGTGGGCTTCAAAGCTGAGTGCAATATCGATAGAATCCGACTTATTCATTTCACACCCATAGGTCTCTATGTAGAATCGTTTGGCACTCATAGCGCGAATAGATCCTTCACCAATGGCATCTGATCATCTATTACAAAAAGATGCAATGGTTCCCGTTTATCATATAATAATATTATTTCACCCTTTTGGTAGAATGAAAAATCTTCATCCCAGGATCTACCTAATCAATCAATTCTAACGGGAAGTTAACAGAGTCAATATGGATGATACTGAGAGCTATATAGAGGTGAGCAATCAATAAAAGGAGACATTTACTGAACCGCACATAGGGCATGCGTGAGTTCCGCCGAGTTCATCTTCGTAATCAGGATAATCATTTCTCTCGGGATAAATCTTTTCCTGCCATCGATGGTCACAGTCTTCACAAACGAAGGTTTTATTGATACATGTCTCAATTTCGACTTCATCGGGATCGTCGCCTTCACCGAAAGCATCAGGTTCTCCGTACTCTTCAGGAAAGTCCATCAAACGATCTCCACTCTTTATAAATATAGACTAATAAATGCTGTCTTTTTGTCAATACTTTTCGTTCAGCTTATTTGTTTTGCATGTTTCTACCCGATTTAGACCACATCGGAAGCTGAAAGTACTATCAAGGGATGTCTGGATTACGTGGTCCATCAGCCTGATAATTTCATCTTCCTCCATCAAAAAAAGTTTACCCATTGCTGATTCTAGTATTTTAAATATTTCATCATCCTTACAGCAGTTCCGCTCCCTGTAGATCCCTTTGAATCCGCTCTCCTCCTTTTCCTTATCATTATAATAGAGCTCTTCCTTGAGCTTTTCACCCGCTCTGATGCCTGTATAGTGTATCTCAATCTCACTGCCCGGCGAAAAACCTGATAGTATAATGAGGTTCTCCGCCAGATCGCGAATTCTGATGGGATCTCCCATGTCAAGCACATATACATCTCCGTTACCATCGAGACAACCAGCCTGCAATACCAACCTAGTCGCTTCGTCAATGGTCATGAAATAACGTTCCATCTGAGGTGATGTAATGGTAACCGGCCCACCCTTTTCGATCTGTCTTTTAAAAACAGTTATCACGCTTCCGTTGCTCCCAAGTACGTTGCCAAATCGAACGCTACTTGCCACCAGTCCCTTTCTGGCATAGGCTTTTACCAGTAATTCACCGATTCGTTTTGTTTTTCCCATCACTGAAAGAGGTCGAACAGCCTTATCTGTTGAAATTCCGATAAATCGCTGGGTGGTGTAATATCGGGACAGCCTGAGAAGATTGAGGGTACCAATTACGTTGTTCAGGAATATCATGCGCACATTTGCTTCCATTAGAGGAACATGTTTATACGCTGCAGCGTGAAAAACAACACCGGGACTGAATCGAGAAAATATCTCTTCGAGCATGTCAATATTTTTTATGTCCGATACACATGGTTTTATCAGAGTAAGATGATCGGGAATTTTTTCCATCAGATCCTGAAAAAGATAGAAAAGTCCGTTCTCATTTATGTCTAGGATGATCAGCTGTCGAGGTTTAAAACGGAGCAGTTTGTAAACGAGATGACTTCCAATGGAACCAGCTGCACCGGTCACCAGAACATTTCTGCCCTCGATATATTCCTGTACTTTATCCGACTGAACGTTAATCTCCTCCCTTTCAAGAAGGTCAACGGGATCGATTCTCTTCAGTTGATCAAAGCTTACGCTGCCATCAATTATCTCTCGAGTCGAAGGTACGATGAGAAGCTTCACCTTTTCGCGCGTGCAGATTCGAACGATATCTCTTATGATAGCCTTCTCGATGGACGGCATTGCTATGATCACTTCATTAATCGATAGCTCACTTATTCTCGCTTCGAGAACCGATTTACCACCCAAGACAGAAATTCCTTTAATTGATGAACAATGTTTCGATGGATCATCGTCGAGAAATCCAAGAACCCGAATATTCTCTTCGGGACGTTTGTTGATCTCCTCCAAAACCATCTCACCGGCTTCTCCGGCACCATAAATGAGGACCCTTCTCATCAGGTGAACCTCCAATTTAACAATATTTATTCTGAACTATTATCATACCTCTTCTCTACCACAAGTATCGGCCCAACTTTGAGCCGGTTTAGTAGCGACCTCAGACTACAATTGTGTATTTAAAAAAAAACCCTGCCCTCGGGGCAGGGTCTAAAGATCAACTTACCCTACTTCCAGGGCCCATGTTTCTGTCTATGTTTAGCAGTGCGAGCTTTTTACCTTTCGTAGCAGCGAGAATCATACCATTTGATTCGTGTCCCATGAGTTTTGCCGGTTTCAGGTTTGCAACGAGAATCACCTGTTTTCCTATAAGCTCCTCTGGTTTATAGAATTCAGCGATACCAGCAACAACATCTCTCTTTTCATCACCGATATCAACGACGATTCTCAGTAATTTTTTCGATCCTTTGATCTTCTCGGCTTCAAGTATCTCACCAACTCGCATATCGACTTTTTTGAAATACTCCAGATCGATCATCGATGTCATTTTTTCACCACCGCCACGATTAGTTTTATCTGATCCGACCTGAATCCTCGGAAACAGCACCTCTGATTTTCCAACTTGACTTTCGGGCTCCAGTTTTCCCCACTTGAGAATACTCTGGTCAGAATTTACCTCTTGGGTATATTTGGAAGCCTCTTCTCCGAATGCCGCGAGGGCTTCATCAGCCTTTTCGACAATAATAGGGGATAAAAATACCGATGCTAATCGAAATGCTTCCGAAGCGGAATATATCACCATACGTAATTCATCAAATTTTTCGTTCTTATACAGATCCCAGGGCGCCTTATCCTCGATGTACTTGTTGATATACTTAACAAAATTCATTATCGCATCGAGCGCCTTGTTCAGATCCATTTTATCTATCGAGCTCTTTACTGATTCGTATAGTCCATTCCCTCTCTTTACGATCCTTACATCCGTTTTCGACGATTGGGGTATATTGCCGTCGAAGTATTTATGAATCATTGTAAGTATCCTGCTATGCAGATTCCCGTAATCGTTTGCCAGATCCGAATTAATCGTATGCATCAGCAACTTTTCTGAAAAACTGGCATCGGATCCAAGACTCATATTTCTCATAAGCACGTAACGAAACGATTCATACCCATACTTATCGATTAATTCGATAGGACGGACTATATTACCGCGGGATTTGCTCATCTTTTCATCCTGAAGGAGCCACCATCCATGAGCGAAAACAGTGATGGGCAACTCGAACCCGGCCGATTTGAGCATGATCGGCCAGTAAACGGCATGAGTGGTAACGATGTCTTTACCAACGAGATGAATATCGCAGGGCCACCACTTCTGAAACGAGATATTGTCGCGATAAACACCGATATTACTGATATAGTTGATCAGCGCATCAAACCAGACATAGGTCACAAATTTCCTGTCGAAAGGTATCTCTATTCCCCAGTCCATCCTCGACTTCGGACGCGATATACAGAGATCTGAAAGCTCACCTTTTAAAAATCCCAGTATTTCATTCCTTCTCGATTTCGGTTTAATGAAATCGGGATGAGACTTGATGTACTCGACAAGCCAGTCTTTGTATTTCGAGAGCTTAAAGAAGTAATTCTTTTCCTCAATTGTAATCACCTCACCTCCGCATGAGGGGCACTTTCCATCTGCCAGATCTTTTTCGGTGAAGAATCTCTCCTCCGAAACACAGTACTTACCCACGTATGTATCAAAATATATATCACCCCGCTCATACATATAGGTGAGCATATTTTGCACAACGAATGTATGTTTTATCTCTGTAGTTCTGATAAAGCGGCTGTAGCTGATATTCAATTTCTTCCAGAGGCTCAGAAATCGGATTACCATCTTATCGGCGTGTTCTTTGGGTGTTATGTGCCGCTTTTCCGCCGCCTCTTTGACTTTCTGCCCATGCTCATCTGTGCCTGTGGAGAAAAAAACCTCGTCACCGAATAGACGATGATACCGTGACAGTACGTCTGCAAGTATCGTCGAATAGGCATGCCCGATATGAGGTGCATCGTTGACATAGTAAATTGGCGTTGTTATATAGAATACTCCCACTAGTGCACTCCATGTTTTCAGGGGGTAAATCTCAAAAGACTACAGGCAACATTCGTCCTCTATAGTATGGCTAATCCTAAATTTGTCAAGGAGTAATGGAAAGAAACCCTTCAACCTCATTCAGCATGTCTTGAAAAGGTCCACGATACATATTTTTGGTTGGCATTGAACTGAGAAAGAGAGAGCCGTAGCTCTTTACAAGTATTCGCGGGTCAAGAATAGCAACTATCCCTCTATCGCTTCGATTTCGAATAAGCCGGCCGATTCCCTGTCGAAGTTTGATGACCGCGAGGGGTGCGTAGTAATCCAGAAAAGGATTGCCTCCCAGCTGGCGAATTTTTTCGAAACGTGCACGGATAATCGGTTCAGATGGTACCTTAAAGGGCAACTTTGTTATGATAACACACTGAAGAGTCTCTCCGGGTGCATCGACTCCTTCCCAGAAGCTCTCCGTTCCAAAAAGAACCGAATGAATATCTGATTTGAAGTTGTCAAGTAGGTTTCTTCGCGAATCCTCACCCTGTTTGAAGACTACAAATCTATTCTGCAACAGTTCATCCTTGATATTTTCATGAACACTGTTCAATGTTTTATAGGAGGTAAAAAGGATAAATGCCTTCCCCCTGGTTTTCATCAGGAGACGGAGTATACAATCACCTAAATACTCCGTATAAAGTGGCTTACCAGGTTCAGGTATATCATGAGGAATTATCACCTTCATCTGCTGCTCATAATCGAAGGGGGATGAAAGACTTACTTCCATATCGGTTCTTCCCAGAGAAAGTCTGCTCTTTAAAAACTCAAAATTACCTGCCACCGTTAGTGTTGCGCTGGTGAGAACACAGGAACGCATCCTGCTGAATACAAGCTCGTTCAGCACATCTCCAACTTCGATCATGGATACGACGATTCCGATTTCTTGCTTTTTCTCAATCCATCGAACCCACCTCTCATCATCCTCGCCGAGGAACAGGTCGATCGTAGTAGATATATCGATCAACCCGGAAATGAAGCCATCAACCTGTCTCTGGGCCCTCTCATCGTTTACCGATGCAAGGGTTTCCCGTATCCCGAACAGATCCTGTGCAAGCTGTGAACATCCCCTGTAAAATTGGCCCAGGATGGGCAGTATCGTATTTCTCCAGGTTGGATGATTCTGTACATCACTGCTGATTTCAACGACCGATGTTGTTCCGTCAGAATTATCTCCCTGTATCTGGGAAAAGAACTCTTCAAATTTCTTGAAAAGATCGAAAGCTGAAGAACGAAGCTGGCTAATTCGTAGTATTATCTCCTGTAATTCCCCGCTGCCGATAAAAACTTTTTTATTCTGAAGATATGCCAGGTAACCTTTATTCTTTCCAGTTTTTCCATACATCCTACCCAGGAGCCTCAGCGTTGTGGAGAGCTTTACCGTTCGGGTAAAAAACGATGTCGCAGAATCCTCGAGGTTGTGAGCCTCATCAAAGATGACCCGCCTGTACGGTGGAAGAAGGGACGCGTTCGTCTTCCCGAGCTGAGCGTCAGCAAAGAGATAATGATGATTGGTTACGATAATATGTGCTTTTGCAGCGTCTCGCCTTACCCTATTAACCGGACATCGGCCGAAATAATTGCAGGTTCCGCCGACACATGTTCCAGTCTGGGAGTTGATCTTTTCCCAGAGTGAGGATTTTGGAATAAAGGGAAGGTGGGATAGTGATTCTTCTTCTGTTGTTTGCATCCATTCAACAATGGCATTGAACTGCTCGATCTCCTCTTCATCGATGAGAGAGAAAAGCTCCTGCTGAGCTTCATACAGTCGGTTGAAACAGATATAGTTACCCCTTCCTTTTAAAAGTATATAGGAAAAATCGACACCCATTATTTTGTTCAGATCAGGTATATCCTTGTAGAGGAGCTGCTCCTGTAAATTGATCGTATTCGTCGAAATAATCACCTTTTCGTTATTCATTATGGTCCATTTCACTGCCGGAATGAGATAGGCCAATGTTTTTCCAATCCCGGTCCCTGCCTCTATGAGAGCAAGCGCATCGTTGTTGAAGGTGTCGCATATATGGGTAATCATCTCCTTTTGTTCCTCCCTTTCTTCAAAATGGGGGAGGGTCCGGCTCAGGAGACTACCCTGTGACACTATTGCCCGCAGTGGTTCTGCTTCGAGAGGGACAATCTTTCGCTTTTCAACGGTCTCAATGACCACGTATATGCGTGATACACTGTTATTTACTATATAAAAACCAACCCCTCTGTTCGCAATGTATGAAGAAATCTGAACGTCCTGTGGAGATGGAGTGAGGTTGTCATCCGGATGGTTATGAATAATAACGTCAGGCAGATAACTCCTGGTAAGCGGGACAGCTACACTCTCCTCGTTTCCTCTGGCTATTATCTCGACTTTGCTGACAACCCGCTCATCGTCGGTCCAACCGAAAAAGAGTATCTCATTTCCATCTGCGTTTCGAATAGCCTTTTTCAGAGTATCAATGGTTTCAGCACTAAAGTAACCCGAAATGGAAAGAGGAGCAGAATCATCCCCAGAACCAGAAATGCTAGAGCACATCGGTGAGTATTCCCCTTATCAACTCGGTCAGTTTGCGACTGATTTTATTCGTATTATCAAGTACTTCTTTGTGTGTTAATTTATTATCGCGCATACCGGTTGCCATATTGGAAATCGCAGAAATTCCGACGACCCGAATCTTCTCATGGGCACATACAATAACCTCTGGTACCGTAGACATTCCAACCGCATCAGCGCCAATGGTTTTTAAAAACGAGATCTCCGCCTCTGTTTCGTAGCTTGGTCCGGTTATCGCGACATAGGTACCCTCTCTGAGTTCACCGATCTCGGGATTGCGTAATGCAATCTCTTTGATCCTCTCACGCAATTTCCGATGATAGGGATCACTCATATCAACAAAGGATGTGCCGAATACAGACGTATCTATGCCGATGAGCGGATTGTTCCCCATAAGATTTATATGGTCCTTGATGAGCATAATATCTCCAGACTTTAAACTTTCATTAATACCTCCCGCAGCATTGGTTATGATCATATTCTGTACACCGATTCTCTTTGCAACCCTTACTGGCAGGGTAACATCGAATAGCGAGTAGCCCTGGTAGAAATGGTACCGGCCGTTGAAAAGGAGTACATCTTTTCCTGATATTTTTCCATAAATAAGTTCACCGCGATGTCCCTGTACAGTCGTCGGAGGGAACCCGGGTATGTCTCTATAGGGAATAGCATGAGAAACCTTAACTGCACTGGTCAATCCACCAAGTCCTGAACCTAGAATGATTCCGTTTTTCACCGACCGGGTAATGGAGGAACAGATGAAATCAAATGCATTTTGTATCTTAGTCTCATATTTTTCCATCGTATCACTCCCTTTAAAAAGTCCTTTTAACCCAGTCATCCGGATCGACGTAAACCCCATTGACCACCATGCTCCAGTGGAGATGACTGCCAGCAGCTATTCCAGTTGATCCCGCCGATCCAATGGTACTCCCTTTTTTGACCACATCACCGGTGGAAACAGAGATCATATCAAGATGAAAGAAGAGGGAAAAAACTCCCTGCCCGTGATCGATAACAATTGTGTTTCCGGTCGTTATCCTTTTAAGTGCAAGCACAATAATGCCGTTCTCCGGCGCAAATACCTCAGTCCCTCTGGACGCATTGTAATCGATACCACGATGATGGCGAATCCGTGAAAACTTTCCGGCAACGTAAT
>CAYFYU010000027.1:25168-26346 GCA_964347455.1 uncultured Spirochaetota bacterium
TAGGTCCTACGCTTTCCAAATTTTGATAATATATCGGGTTCCTCCAGGGGATGACGGAATGGTCCCTTCCACAGGGCAGATTCTCCAGGACTCGAAAGAACTCTGGCTAGAACCACACTCTCATTTCTCTTCTGCTCCGAGGGTTCGAGAAGCCGACCCTTTTCCAGTGGCAGTGATACCCTGCCCTGTTCGTAGGTTGTCTTTTTTAGATAAAATGGATATATCACCTGAGTGAATTCGTCATCTCCTCTCACTGCCCATATCGCCAGTTTATACCGATCCGCAGGGTCTTCACAATCAAAGCCAGTCAATCCTCGGTACCTTCCCTTATCCAGCTTATACATCGTTATCTTCCTGTTCGCATCACCCTTTACCAGAGAACTCTGTACATCGATTGGTTCATCTCGAGAACGTACCACAATCTTCATCGTTTTCCCCTGGGCAGGGTTGGGCAGGTAGTAGAAATGAAGATCGATGTAACTTCTGGTTTTCGATTTGGATAACTTCCCATAGATGAGCTGAGGCTCACTATCAACTCGCACGAGGCTGGTAGAATAAACCTTATAGTAAAACCCGTTACCGCTAAATGATACCCAGCTATCCCCATAGGTTCTTATTATGGAACCACTGTCGAACGTCTCACCCACTTTTATTGTATACGCATCTGTACCATCTTTTCTTACTCTGAACTTACCGTTTTTATCCTGTACGGTAAACTTCGGCACAGCAAAAAGGGAGGTGGACAAAAAAGTAAAAATTAGGACAAGAATAATCTTTTTCATGTTGAGTGTGTGGTATATAAGCTACAGTAAAATGTACATAAACCATGCGCATAAGTGAAACTCTACGGAACCTGAACGTATACTATGGATAGAGCCTGTTTATCAATCTGGGAAAGGGTATCGCCTCCCTCACATGCTTAAGCCGACATATCCAGCTCAGAAACCGTTCTATTCCAAGTCCAAACCCCGAATGGGGTACACTCCCATACCTGCGAATATCCATGTACCAACGGTAGGGTTCTGTCTGAAGGCCCTCCTCCTTAATCCTCTTCAGGAGAGTGTCATAGTCGCTGTTTCTCTGGGAACCGCCGATTATCTCCCCATACCCCTCAGGAGCAAGAAGATCATTATTGAGAACCGTACGTTGGTCTTCCGGGTTCAGCGGCATATAGAACG
>CAYFYU010000027.1:26356-32203 GCA_964347455.1 uncultured Spirochaetota bacterium
TCGAAACTTTCAGAAAGGGCAGTTTCTTCATCTCCTCCGATATCATCCCCCCACTCCAGGTGAAAACCCTTTTCGTGTAGCAGAGCAATTGCCTCACCGTAATCCAGTCGTGGGAACGGTGGCGCAATCTTCCGCAAGGCATCAAGACTTCCTCTCAGATACTCGAGCTCACCCCCACATGCCTTCACGATACGCCTCACCACGGTGGATACCATATCCTCCTGAAGATCCATATTCATCTGGGAATCGTAAAAGGCCATCTCCGCTTCAAGCATCCAGAATTCTGTAAGATGGCGGCGTGTTTTCGACTTTTCAGCACGAAAGGTCGGGCCTAGACAATAAACATTACCGAAGGCACTAGCCGCAGCTTCGAGATAGAGCTGTCCGGTCTGGGCCAGGTAGGCTTTTCCAAGATCGAAATATTCAGTCTGGAAAAGGTTTCCAGCGCTCTCACCGATCGAACCTGTGAGAATCGGTGTATCAATAAGCACAAAGCCACGTTCATGATAGTAGGAACGAAGGAGTCTTATAAGCTCACTTCGCACTCTGAGAATCGCAAGCTGTCTGCTCGATCGTATCCAGAGATGCCGATGCTCCATAAGAAAATCTGTGCCATGCTCTTTTTTAGAAAGGGGATACTCGCTGTCGGGAACATGGATAAGTTCCACATTACGAGCTGTTATCTCATACCCACCGGGCGCTCTTTTTTCTTCCTTGAGAGTACCCCTGACAATGAGAGATGTTTCTATTTTGATGCTTCCACAAGCATCAAACACTACATCCGTGACATCATCCTTTGGAACCACAGTCTGTATTGTTCCCGTTCCATCACGCACCTCGATAAAATATATGGAGCCACCTCTGCGAACGTGACGTACCCATCCCTTGAGCGTGACCTCCTTCCCCACCCACCTCGCCGAATCGGTAATCCTGAATTCCACGAATATATCCTCCGATTAATATGCATTGAAACTGATCTGAAGAATGGAATTTGCTGCAGAAGATTTCTATAAAATATCGAAACAGTACTTGCACACATGAAAAAATTTCTGCAATGAACTACAACATGGTGAGAATGTCCGGTTCCCCATCCTGTACCAACACTGTGTGCTCGAAATGAGCTGATGGTTTTCCGTCCTTTGTTACCACAGTCCAGTTATCATCCTTTATGACGACTCCATACACACCCATATTCACCATGGGTTCAATTGCAAGTGTCATCCCTGACAATAGTTGCGGCCCGCGGCCAGGAGTTTTATAATTTGGAATTGGTGGTTCTTCATGTAACTTTTTTCCAACCCCGTGACCAACGAAATCTCTCACGATAGAGAATCCATTCTTTTCAACCAGAGTTTGAATGGCTCTCGATATATCGGAAACGTGATGGTGATGCACTGCCTCTTTTATTCCAGCGTACAGAGATCTTTCCGTCGTCTCAAGAAGTTTCATTTTGTCGGATGAGATCTGTCCTATGGGGATGGTAACTGCCGCGTCACCGAAATACCCCGCCTTGTTTACCCCAACATCAATACTCAGTATATCTCCTTCGTGAAGGTGAATAGCACTGGGAATGCCATGAATGACTTCTTCGTTAATAGAGGTACATATTGAGGATGGAAAACCATTATAGTTTTTAAAAGCTGGTATTGCGCCTCTCTTTTGAATGAAGCTCTCTGCTTTTTCATCAAGCCACCTGGTTGTTACACCCGGTTTTACTATTTCTCTCATGTAGAGGAGCAGTTCGGCAACTATCCTGCAGGATTGCCTGATGTACCGAATCTCTGTTCCATTTTTAAGCTCATGCATCCTGCGGTGATTCCTTCTCTTCCTCACGCACTTTTCTACTACCTTTAATCATATCGTCCAGCTTCGGGCCTGTCTCAAAAGATTCCTGAATAATACTCTTTACCTCCTTTTTCTGTCCTGCGCTTATTGAAATTTCACCCTCTACCACCACACCATCTTCAACATTTACCTTGGGAGCACGTATATTTCCCAATACTCTACCGGTGGATAAAAGGGTGATTTCCTCCTCTGCTTCAATATTGCCAATGACCGTTCCACCTACAATGACTTTTCTTGCCAGTATGTCCGTTTTAACCTTTCCCATTTCACCAACAATAAGTTGCTCCTCGGTTCTTATCTCTCCCTCGAATCTACCGTCAATCTGCAGTGAACCATTGATATAAAATTTACCCTCAAAAATTGAACCCTCGCCAATTACGCTATTCATATTCTGCCCATTCTTAACGGCCATCCCAATATCCCTCCCATTTTTGTTCTATAGCGAGGCTTCCCCTTTTACGACGTCCTCGATATACTTTATATCATCCTCATTTATCTTAGCAAATTTGACGCCATATTCCGATCTCTCTTCTTCAACTCTGTATATGATACCTCTGGTTTCAAGCTGTCTCGAAGGAAACCGGATTGAGATTTGCAGAACGGTACGTAAAATCAGATATTGTTTTAGCGCCGCTTTTTCGAGCCGGAATAGAAGTCCTCCAGCACTGATATTTATAACCGGTACGTCAAATTCTGAGCCACTCTCAAGGGTAAAATAATCATACTTCACGAGTGCTTCAACGAGAATACCCGCATATTTTGCCGATTTGATGGCAAAGGTAGGTTTGATACTTCGGTGATAATCGGTATTATTCAGAAGCCGTATGTAGCCGACTGCTTCCCCCTCGAGCATCATAGGAACCATGCATTCCGAAAAGATACCATTATTCCTCCTCTGCTGGAGAAGATCGAGGAGCTTGCTTTCAGCATTCTTTTTAGTTTCGCCGTGAGACACCAGGTAATCGTACGCTCCATTAACGGTAAGCACCTGCTCTTCGTGAAACCGTTTCTCCTCAATACTATCCTCGTAAGAATCATATATAAGAAATATTTTTTTTGTGGATTTTACAAGATTCTCCTCAAAAGCTAATTTCTCATCCTGTTTGAACACCTTTACCTGGAAATTCTGAGCAAAATCCGCAACAAGACGTTTAATTCCGGCTAGAACTTTATCAACTGCCGGACGTGGTTTGTTAACCTCTTGAATGATGACACGTTCATCGAGAAGTGAGGAATTCTCAAATTCCTTTTTTTTCGACCGTATAACAATTTTAAAGCGCATGAACACCTGGTTTTGAACATTGATCCTTTCATGCTGTCTCAACATATTTTTATATATTACTTCGGGCACATAAAGTTGGAGATGTTTCTCATCCTTCTGTTGAACATCGGCGTTGAAATAGTGATAATTGTTATGAAACACAAAGTTTGCGCGATATTTTCCACTTATCTCGCCACCAAGAGGAGAATCAACAGCGAGAACTACCGTATTGTTTTCATACTTTACCACCCGACCCCTGAGTTGAACTTCCCCCACTTCCAGATGGATCGGCTCCTTCATCTTCAATAGACTTTGAAATATGAGATTTCTTTCGAGATCACTGGAAACGGTTAATTTTTTTTCTTCCTCGTTCATGCGACGGCGCCCTTTTCCACTTGTTCTTTGGTCCGTTCCTTGAGAATTCCTAGATAGGTATCTACGACCTTTGGATCGTATTTTTTTCCCTTTTCCTTCTCAATTATCTTCATCGCCTCATCTTCTTTCAGCGGTTCTCGGAAGGGCCGGCGAGAGGTCATTGCATGATAGCTATCGACAACGGACACGATTCTTGCCCAGAGAGGGATATCCTCTCCCTTCTTTCCATTGGGATATCCCGATCCGTCATAGAACTCATGGTGCGACCGTATTAGGTCAATGCCCTCTTGAAACAACTCGAGCTTCTTCTCTGCGTATTCTGCTCCACGCTGCACATGACTCTTCACCACTTCGAACTCTTCGGGTGTGAGCTTCTCCTTCTTGTTGAATATGGTCTCGCTCAGTCCAATTCTACCAATGTCGATGAGGAGTATAGCAGAACGAAATTTGATCAGATCCTCACCCGTGAATCCAAACTCCTTCCCGATCAACTCTGCATCCCTGGCAACACTGAGGTAATGACCTACCTTATAGGGTTCAACCCTCTCCATGACGCTTAGGAATTTACCGGCGAGAAGGTCTTTGACCTCGTACACCTCTACCGATTCCGCCCTCCCCTTAACGTTGATCGAATCGAGAAAAACCGCTTCCACGACATATTTCACTTCTTCATAGACGTCCTTTGTCATGAGAATTTGCCCCTTACCAGCAAGACCCTCGAGCCGTGCAGCAATATTCACCACATCACCAATCACAGTGTAATCCATGCGGTCAACCGAGCCCATATTACCGGAAATTACATACCCTGTACTCAAACCAACTCCAATTGCCACTTCGGCCAATCCCTCCTTTTTCCGTTTTTTGTTAATCTCATCAACATACTTCATCATTTCAATGGCAGTAATAGTTGCCCTCTCGGCATCATTGTAGTGGGAAATTGGAGCTCCGAAAACAGCCATGACACAATCACCAATATACTTGTCGAGAGTTCCCTCAAATCTGAAAACGATCTCCGATAGCGCAGATAAATAGGTATTGAGCAGGTCGACAACCTCCTCTGGTTTCATACGCTCTGCCATTGAGGTAAAACCGCGAATATCTGCAAAGAGAATGCTTACTTTACGCCTTTCGCCTCCGAGCTTTATCTCATCTGGGTCGGAGAGTATCCCATCAACCAATTGATGGGATACATAACGCGAGAATGCATAGCGCAGGTTCGAGATTTTCGAATTCTCAATAGCCATCACCATCTGATTACCGATTATCTTAATCGAATCAAAAACCTTTTCCGAATAGGGCTGCATATTCATTCTTTCGCCCAGGGTGAGAATACCGATCAGCCCGTTTTTGGACAGAAGGGGAACCAAAACCGATGCTTCAAGCTTTATCAGATCCTCCTTTTCCTCATCAACGATTGTTTCAAGCACATCGGTGATTTCAACCTGTTCCTGCCGTTCCCTCAGAATTTGTATAAAGCCAGTTTTGTCTGTAAATCGAATTCGTTCGACAAATTTTTTCAAAACGCCTCTCGAAGCAACGGGAGCATATTCGGTATTGTTTTCGTTGGTTGATAAAAATATGACTGCCGTCTTGCTCAACGCCCTGCCCATCACATTTAGGAGAAAACTGCCAAAAAAGTCCTCTTTACCGAGAGTGGTAAGATCGACACCCATTCCTCCAATCTCTTTCAGCTCAAAGGCTTTTCTTCTCAGTTCTCTGTCACCGGTTATCAGCGGTTTATTTGCAGAGAGTAGGGTCTCCATTCTCAATTCTGCAGACCTGCATACGGCAGAGATAAGGTCAACCTCCTCCTTGTCGATTTTCTCGAGGATCTTACCGCCCCACAGCACCGAGAAATATACAATGACATCTTCTCTCCTCTCTGGAATTATGAGAAAGTTCGTTTCAATATCGGTTTCATGGCCGAATACTTCCTTGAAGAGAAACCGAACACCTCTCGAATCGATTATAGTCCACTCCAACTTTTTTAATTCATTGGTAAACCTTTCATCGAGAAAAAAGGGCAGAAGATTTTTTACATTGCTGTTGATATGTGCAGATTCATAGATTTTATTCGAAACCCTGTCAATAAATGCATACTGTATATCATCATGCAGAGCTGTGGACAATTGACTCGAAATATAGTGCGACAGTTTTTCCAATTCAAATATCTGCGCAATTTCCCTGGTAACTCTCTCTAACGTCGCCAAATAATCAGCTACCCTTGTCTCCATATAATCGCACCTAGTCTCTATTGAAATTATATATTTAGTAAAAATGTATAATCAAAAAAAAAAAATTGCCATAAAATTTCGTAACGCGACTTTTACTCAAGTCCACAATTATATAAAAGAACTCTAACTGCA
>CAYFYU010000027.1:32213-40040 GCA_964347455.1 uncultured Spirochaetota bacterium
CTTTATTAAAGATTTTCCGAGGAAAAGCACCGCGCAGCTTTGAAGATGCCACCTTGTTTTCAGAAGTATAAAATTCTGCACTGGTTGAGGATATATATCAGGATAATTGAAGACCTGTGGAATTTGCGTACAGTTTCTTTCAACCCCGTCCTTTGAGCGCCAGTTCGAACCGTTTCTGTTTGTCCATTAATCCCATGCCTCTCAGTTCTCTCTTAACAGCGCCACCGCCAACCTTTTGTCCACCGTACTGGGGAAGCCTGATTGCTTTGGCGATCTCCTTCACATCATAGTAGGGATTATCAATGATAACCTGGAGAATGGTTCTACCAAGATCAGTCCTGGCAAAGGATAAAACCTCTGATGCCGCAGATTTTGGTTCCGCTGCCGGCTGAGTTGATGCTTCTGGTGTACTCTGTAGCGGAGGTGCTTCAACCTGAGCAGGTTGCTTTGGTTGGAATTGTGGTGGTGCTTGTTCCGGAACCTCTTTTTTCAGCTCTCTACCGGTAAATCCTGCAATCGCTTCTTCAAGACTATCGAATGATTTTAATATTGAGGAAAACTCCATGAGTTCATAGACATCATAGACATCAGGTGACATATTGGCTAGTACGAGATCACCGCTGTTTTCCCGTATCTCTCTTATTTCACTGACAAACACCCCCCAACCAGCACTACTCACATAGTCGATGTTTTCTAGATTCACTATAATTTTATATTTATTGAGAGCTAGTTGTTCCTCGAGTCTCTTTTCAAGCTCAGGAGCGGTTGTGGTATCAATAAACCCGCTAGCTTCTATTATCGCGATATCCTCGCTATCGCCATTGTATTTCACATCAACTTGAATATCTGGCATCCACTCCTCCTCCAAATCACAGAAAACAATACACTGTCATATGATATTTATCGGCAGAAGTATCTATTCACCCCGATTGTTTTGGGCTACTTCGGAGAAACAAACAAGACCCTCCTCTATCGAGTACTAATGTAACACATTTTTTAAAAAAGAACAGTGAGAATGATAAACGTAATTATAAATTTATTGTAACCCGAAGGGAACGTCAAAATCAATAGTAAATTTATCTAAATGATCAATAGAAAAAGTTGCAACGTGCGTTATTGGATCACTTATAGGAAGCCCAGGTTGGAAGCTCTCTCTTTGAGAAGGCTTCACGCTTTTCCTTTGTATCAAGCTTCATTCTTATTAGCTCGCGACGAACGACACTTTCCTTTATATCGTGGGAGCCGTACTCCTCACTATTCAGAAGATTAGTCAGGCGGCTGACACCAAATTCGGGATTCTGGCGAATAATCTGCATTAACAATTTGACCTGTTCGTGTGTTGCATGCTTCAGTTCAACCTCCTCTATCTCTTCCTCTTTGGCTGCGCGCAATCCTTCATCACCATATTGCTCCCGTTTCTCTTTCAAATCAACATACTCATCGTGTGACATACCTGTACGCTCAAGTGCCTCTTCAAGAGAAACTCCCTCATCAAGGAGCTGAAAGAAATGAAGCCTCTTCGAATAGGTGATTTCAGCCGGACTCATCTCAAGTTTAATAACAACAAAGGTAATATCATCACTCTGCGGGTATCCCTTGGTGAAGGCTGTCAGTTCATCGTTCAATTTCTGTTTGAACTCTCTCGAGGTCAGGTTGGCATATTTTTGAATGAACTCAATCAGCCGATCTTCTCCGAACTGTTCTCTCTTCTCATTCATTGCTTCTGTAATGCCGTCAGTGTAGATAAACAACAAATCTCCCTTTTTCAGCTTC
Organism: uncultured Spirochaetota bacterium; assembly: GCA_964347455.1. Classification (GTDB taxonomy): domain Bacteria; phylum Spirochaetota; class B62-G9; order B62-G9; family DRHN01; genus JAGLSF01. The sequence goes on from CAYFYU010000027.1 coordinate 33,987, forward strand.
AGCTTTTCACTGGTAATCCGCTTTTTAAACTCATCGGGATCGCCAAGATCTATTCCAACTGCAATTCCCCCGGGGTTGAGAAAACTAACCGTATCGGAATCACGTCTGTATATTATCATTGGATTATGCCCGGCGCTGGAGTAATTCACAATCCTCTTCTTTGAGTCGAGGATAACATAGTACATGGTAACATACATGCCTTTCTTTATATCACCCACTGCTATTCTATTTACTTTATCCAGAACATAGGATGCACGTTTATTGCCCCTCGCCTCGAGCCGCATGGACGTTCTGATCATGGTCATGACCATTGAACTACCGATACCTTTTCCAGAAACATCTGCAACAACGATACCTATTGCATTTTCATCGACCTCGAAAAAGTCGTAATAATCTCCCCCAACCTCCTGCGCAGCTCTGTATGCTGCATCTATATCAAATCCCTCAAGGGTTGGAACCTGCTTAGGCAAAAGCGCGTTCTGTATTTCTTGAGCAAGCTGAAGTTCACGCCTCAATCGAGTCTGGTCGGTTAGCTGTCCCTGGGTTATACGCAAATTCTTCATGATATCGTTAAAGGCCTGACCAATCCTGCTCACCTCTGGATTTCTCGTGGTGAATCTCAGCTCACGTGCCTGACCGGTAGCGCTGATGCGTGCGATCTCATCGGCCAGTTTCCTTATTGGCGAAATGAAGGTTGATCCGAGCAAAAATACTCCTACGATAGTTGTGCTCCAGAAAAAGATTGCGATGAAGGCAATCCTCATGCGTTGACGACCAAAATCGGTTGCTTCACGAACTATTCCCTCAGGTATTCCAATATGGACCTCTCCGAGCTTGGTATTGTCAAATCGTACTGCTGTTGCAAAATCGTTGAAGATACGGTTTTCAATCCTCACATTCCGAAATACCTGCGCACCATCATTCGCATTTAGTTCCCGTATCCCACCCGGCCTTGTGTAGGGTTTATAGATATTGCTCACTTCTGTATGGGCAAGAACCATCTCCTCTGCATTCGTTACGATCACATATGCAATAGGTTCATCATTCTCCTGTACCGACCTGACGAGGTTGATAAGAGCAAGATCATCTCCCCTCAGTATAAGATCCGTCGATGTCGACGCTACCTTTTCGGTAATGGATCTGTATCGGTCGTCAAATTTTCTTCTGACCGATCTTTCCAGGGTGTTAGAACCTATATTAAATACGATAACAATGAGCGCGGTAATAAATGCCACTGCATAAAGCGCATAACGAAGTCGGATAGAGAACTTGGTCCTCACCTCTCTGGCAAATCCCACAACTGCGGCCTCATCAATGTACATCTTCATGGTGAGTTCATTATTACCCTCAACTCTACGGTACTCAACCTCATCGATGAGTTTCTTGATGAGCCAGATTCCAAGCCCTCCCTTTCTCCTTGTTTCGACATATTTGTAGAGGTCGGGTTCCAGTACAGAATACCAGTCAAATTCCACACCCTGATCGATAATCTTAAGTTCAACCGCACTTTCCAATTTTGTCATTTCTACCTGAAAATTGCCTTTTTTCCCTCCATAGGCATGCCGTATAATATTCGAAACCGCTTCATCGACGGCCAGCTTAAGTTCACTTACCTGTTTTGGAAGAAGGCCCATTTTCCCTCCATACTTCACCACGAAGGATCGGACCTTGATCAAGTTCTTGCTTTCTGCTAAGAGATTGATCTTTTTCTTGGCATTAACTTTCATGAGAAAACTTCTATGTGGTTTATCCCACTGATATAGCTATGCTCTTGCTCTGTAACCTTTAACTCTATATAGAGTATAGCGCAATGAATACCTTATACTTAATATCGTCAGGAGACTTGCTTATTTGATAATCAATAGAGCTTGCATAAAGCTTTACAAATAAATATAGCAGAAATAAAAATTTTCAACAATACCCTAATTTTCCTGCCCTTGTACCAACCTCAAGTTTAGCTGTGGTACGTCGTTATTGGCGTCCAGGTCTCTGGCTGTCTTAAATGATCTGGATGCTTCTGCATCATTACCGAGGTTAGCATGGGCGATCCCAACCAGGGTATAAAAATTTGATTGTAGAGACTTATCGAGTTTGGTGATACGATTCAGGCATTGCTGCACGGTCAAAAGTACATCATCATATTTGCCCTGCTTTGCGAGGAGGAGAGCACGATTATAGTATGCCTCATAGCGGTAAGGGAACTGAGCTATGAGCTGGCTTAACTCTTCGTCAGCTTCAGAACCTTCTTTAAGTTGTGCCATAAGCAGAGACGCATCATAGTAAAGATCCGGGTCCATTGTACCGTTTCTCGCTTTTATGCATGCGTTAATAGCCCTCTCTGTATGGCCAGTCTGAAGATAAATTTGCGCGATTTTCCCATAGACAGCGTAATTGTCCGGATCCTGAGAAAGGATTTTATGGTATATTTGTAAAGCACTGCTGTATTTACCGTATTTCTGATAGAGTGCTGCAACATTGTTCAGTTCTTCGGGATCCCCTTCAATCAGCGTTGTTGCCCGGTCGATGCTCTCCTTAGCAATCGCGGGTTGACCTGTGTAATAGTAGAGATCTGCAAGAGCAATCAAGGACCGTGGGCTACCCCCTGATCTCTGTACATACTCCATACCTATCCTCATTGCTTTACTGTAATCACTGCTTTTTTTGTAAATATTGACAAGATTTTCATAAACCTCAATATTATACTGGTCTCTCAAGACCTCATAGTAGTAGCGTTCGGCATTGCCCAGGTCCCCAAGTAGAAAGTTGATATCCCCAAGCACATAGGCCATCCAACCTTTTTCGGTGGCCTCATATAACCTTTTCCAATGGTCAAGTGCATCACTATATTTTCCACTCTTGAACATTGAAAACCCAGCAAGCAGAGCATATTCATCTCTTCCTTCCATGTCCAAAACACTGAGCAATCCATTGGCACGATCATACTGCCCTTCTCTGACGAGGAGAAGCGCCTGATTGAATCGTATTGAGGGATTAGTTGGAAATGTTTCCATTGCCTGATCAAATAAGTCAACGGATTTTTCGGAATCACTTTCATACTCCAACAACCCGAGGTTATAGGCAGCGATACCCTGTAAAATATCGTCCGCCCCGTCATCCAACAACAGACCTTCAAAGAGCAGGGAAGCCTCGCCTTGATTGCCTCCTCTGAGAAGTGTCAAGGCAAGATTGTATTTGAATATATTGTCTGATTCTGTGGCTCTTCTGTACAGCTCTTCTGCATCGTCCAGTTTACCTGTGCCGTAGAAAACGTTCCCTAGAAACAGAAGAGACGGTGTAAAATCCTCCTGCAGATCCAGGGCTTTTTTTGCATAGGTCAAAGCCTGCTTCCATCTTCCCATTCTAGAAGCAGTTATCGCGGCATTGTGCCATGCGTAAATGTTTTTCTCATCTAACGCGAGGGATTCTTGATAGTACCCTGTGGCTTCCAAGAGGTCGTCTTTTCTGTAGTAAATATTGCCGAGATAGAAGTTTGCAAGACTTTTCGCTTTTTTATTTTTTACACCTTCGAGAGCTTTTATGAATAGCATCTCCGCTCGTTCATAATTCCCTAATCGGTACTGATAAATACCTTCGCGTATACTCTTATCGATCCGCTCAACCTCAAGTGAAAGGGCAGATCCTTTTTCCCTCTGAAAATACAGATAGGCAAATAGGCTTGTTGCAAGCAGAATAACGACAAAGAGAAAAACAATGATACTTCGACGATGCTTTCCCAAACCTTTAAGAATCCTTTCGGAAAATCTCATTTTCCCTCTTTATTTTTCTCTTTTCGAATACCGTCGAGTACGCCGTTTACAAATCTGTAGGATTCATCGGTGCCATAAATTTTTGCAATATCGATTGCCTCGTTGATTACGACGGTATCCGGTAAATCATCACGGTATAGAAGCGAATAGGTTGAAAATCTGAGTATTGCTCTATCAACAAAGGAGAGTCTGTCGAGGTCCCAATGTTCAAGCTGTTTTATTATTCTTTTGTCTATGCGGGATAGATTCTTCAGTGTGCCCTTGATCAATGAGCAGGCGAAATTCAGTGTCGATGCATCATGATTCTTTTCGATCCAGTCAAAGGAAAGTACTTCGTCAATAGTTTTAGCAGTAATGTCAATTTGATAAAGAGCCTGAAGCGCTAAGATACGTGCACTTCTCCGCGAACCCAAAATTTACTCCATATCCATTACAATCTGTATTTTTGTCGCACCCCTCTCCTTGAGAAGCCATGCTTTAAAGGTCTCTTCACCTTTCATCTTAAGAATGTAGCTCTTGATGTTCTCATAAGCCTCATCAAAGCTGAGCAAGCTCCTTTCTTTCTTGTCATTTATCTTGAAAATATAGTATCCATCCTGAAGCCTGATAGGAGAGGTTACATCGCCGGAATCAAGAGAGAAGATAAGATTGACATCCCCCGGTTTCATGAAGCTGTACAGCTGTTCCTGAGTAAATGTCCCCAGATTACCACGGTTTTCCTCCTTATTTGCCGCTGCGGAATACCTCATCACAAGCTCTTCAAAATTATTACTCTTCCGCGCTTCATCTGTTATCTGGTTCACCCTTTTTTTGATTTCCGTTGCTTCCTGATAGGAAAGATCCTCAGTTACGGGAATATAGATTTGAGAAATGTTCACCCTGGCAGGAATCATAAAAAGGTTTCGATTTGCAGGATTATCATAGAAAGCCCTGATCTCCTCATCATCAAGTTTATAGCCGCTTCCCTGTGTTATGAGATTTACAAGACGAGTTTTCAGAATTTCCATCCGATAGGAATCTTTTAACTCTTCCAAAGTGATCTTCTCTCTCTCAAGCTGCAAATTAAATTCTTCATCGCTTATATTGCTCTGTTTTTTGATATTGTCAATAATCGAATTGAGTTCCGTTTCACTTACCACAAGTCCCCTCAGTTCGGCCTCCTCTCTGATCAGCAGGTCGTCAATGAGCTTATCTAAAACCTCACGTTTGCTGGGAACCGGCTGACCAACAAAACGAGCCCTCGTCAACGCCTGCTCATATGCCGTGTTGAATTCATTGATGGTAATGATACTGCTTCCTACCTTACAGGCTATTCCGTTTATTATCTCAGCTGAGTGTACATGCGAGAAGGTTCCCAATAAAAGCAATAGTGACCCCAGTAAGACCCCTTTTAGGAACAGGAATCTCATATTTTCACCTCCATTGATAACACCTTCGTTACTTGTCAGTACCAGTTCACCCGATTGCCCGAGTGATCTCTATACAATTGACCTCTTGAAATTAACGATAAACAATTCTGCCTTCAGACCAGTCCAGCGTAATCGGTTTTATTCTACCAATCTCCCGCATCAGTATCATTTCTCCCATCACTTTGAATATCTCACTGTAATCGGTGAGAAATATCTGATAATCACCTTCATCATCTCTTTTTGAGTACAGATCCTGGTTTCTCAGTTTTAGCGCAATCTCCTCCGCCGAAGCTTCAGCAGAATCCACAATACTCACATTCTTCAATACCTTCTGTATCTCATCCTTAATCAAAGGGTAGTGGGTACACCCCAGAACAATTGTATCAACCGATTGCTCAATAAAATCCTCTAAATATTCGGAGAGCACTATCTGTAATACCTTATGATTCTTCCACCCCTCTTCGATGAGAGGTACAAGCAACGGCGTGGCCTTCTGAATGACGGTCGTTTGAGGATCAAAATACTTGATCGCCTCATAATAGGCGTTACTCTCTATTGTTCTCTTTGTTCCAATCACTCCAATACGTTTATTTCGAGAAACGTTGCACGCTGTTTGGGCACCAGGCTCAATTACTCCAATTATCGGAAGATCAACTTCACTTTCCACCCTCTCCATTGCTATTGCTGTAGCCGTATTACAGGCTATCACTATGAGTTTTACCGCCCTGGCCATTAAAAAACGCACTGCAGCTCTGGTAAAATCGAGAACTGCTCTGCTGGATTTCGATCCATAGGGCAGGTGGAGCAAGTCACCGAAGTAGATTATATTTTCATTTGGGAGTGCTCTCTTAATGGCTGCAGCAACAGTCAGACCGCCA
>CAYFYU010000027.1:40050-44477 GCA_964347455.1 uncultured Spirochaetota bacterium
GAGGGCGACGACGTGGTAGCGATCCGCCAACGCCGGAATCAAATACACCAATCGCTCTATCGCTTTCATCCATGAATTCAAAAAAAATACTAACCACCCCAAAAAGCGTCAACCTAAAAGCTCCTGATACATACAAAACCAATTTATTCTTGACGAACATATAATTATTTGTCAATTTTAGACCTCGTATCACTTTAGAGTCAAAGGAGCATCTATTCATGAATAAGTCACGTCACCTCTTCACGTCGGAATCGGTATCTGAAGGGCACCCTGATAAAATTGCCGATCAAATTTCTGACGCGATTCTGGATGCTGTACTTGAAAATGACACGAATGGCCGTGTAGCTATCGAAACAATGGTGACTACAGGTTTGACATTTGTTGCAGGAGAAATGACAACTGAGGCATACGTGGACATACCAAAGATCGTGCGGGGTACGATTAAATCGATTGGTTACACCGAACCCGATCTCGCCTTTGACTGGGAGGCCTGCTCGGTTATTACCAGTATCGATGAGCAGTCACCCGACATATCTCAGGGTGTTACCTCTGGAGAAGGACTGCATAAGGAGGCTGGCGCTGGCGATCAGGGGATGATGTTTGGTTATGCAGTGAATCAGACCGAGGAGTATATGCCTCTTCCCATCATGCTCGCTCATAAAATCTTGATGCGACTGGCCGATCTGCGCAAAACGGGTCGCATACCTTATTTGAAACCGGATGCTAAGTCTCAGGTAACAGTCGATTATGATGGTGGAAAGCCCATACGGGTTGATACGGTGGTTTTATCGACCCAGCATTCAGTGGAAGTTACCAATGAAGAGATCAGGCACGATATGATCGAACAGGTTATCAAAAAAGTTGTACCCGCAAACTACATTGATGAAAAAAATATTGTCTATCACATAAATCCGACCGGCCGTTTTGTAATCGGTGGTCCCCATGGTGATACAGGGCTAACTGGAAGAAAAATTATGGTCGACACCTATGGTGGTTTTGGAAGCCATGGAGGTGGCGCTTTTTCGGGAAAGGATCCCACAAAGGTCGACAGAAGTGCCGCGTACATGGCCCGTTATGTGGCCAAAAACATTGTCGCTTCCGGATTGGCAGGGGAGTGTGAAATACAGTTAGCCTATGCTATCGGTGTGTCTGAGCCAGTATCCGTTACTGTTGACACTCATAGCACCGGAAAAGTGGAAGATGAAACTATTGTACGAGTAGTGAAGAAGCTTTTCAACTTTACGCCGAGCGGTATCATTGAGACTCTCGATCTGAAAAAACCAATCTATAGAAGTACCGCAGCTTATGGACATTTTGGACGGGAAGGTTTTTCCTGGGAAAAATTGGATAGAGTAAAAGACATCCAGCAAGCTATTAAATAGAGCAGATTTTACCAATAGATCATGCCGCATACCCTAATAATTCATACATTATAAACCTGCGCTCTTTGATTATTAGTTAATCCTTCTGGTCTGATCAGCATCAAAAATCGTTCCTACTATGTCGATATTGTATTACAGGTAAGTTTGATGAAAAAATACGTTAAGATAGTTCTGATAATTTGCGTTGCAATTCTGTTTTGTTTTACTGGATTAAGTTCTGATGACATCTACATATCCCTTATTGTCACGAAATACAGTGCTGGAACCATAACCATAAACTTTGAGCCCGTGGATTCCGAGGATGCTCGCTACAGAATTTACCGTTCTGAAACGCCAATTATCGTTGAAAGTGACCTGGACCGTGCCAAACTCATAGCTGAAATTACTGCTCAGGCACTTCCTCTTGAAGACAATCCGGGAGCGGATGGCATGTACTATTACGCCGTAACGATAATGGAAGAATTCATTGAACTCATCCCCTACCTGAATACTATGGTTAAACCCATTGATTTCTCCCCGATTCCCGATCCAATTACCCAGTTGGATATAGAACTGGTCTCCCAAAGAGAAGAGAAAAATCCCGAAATCGACCTATTGTTTCAGCCTGTAGAGGAGAACCTCTCCTATAACCTGTATCAGAGTAGTAACAAATTCGAGAGGATCGAAGGAAATATTCCCATTGCAAATATCTCTGGAGGAGAGGATCGTTTTCGCCTTGCAGTTGAGCGATCTACCCCCTACTATTTCGCCGTTACAACGGTTAATCGATTCGGTGTTGAAAACAAATCACTTCGCTCTGATGAAAATACAAATAGTGAGCCCTTTATTATCGAAGAGGAGAAAAAAACGGAGAAGGTCGTTATAACTCCTCCGAGTAGTATGGAGTTAATAGAGAGAAATCTCAGACAAAATTTCTACAGAGGACAGTACCGTAAGACTCTGGAGACTTTTCAATCAATTTTAAAAACACAAAAACTCTCATCAGAAGAACAGGGCATGGTCTACTTTTTCACAGGCCAGAGTTACTTTTATTTGAGGAACTATCAAAAAGCAGTTAAGTATTTTGTCATGAGTAAGGAGGAATCCGCTTATAAAACCATGTCCCAGGTATGGATTGAACGCTCCCTGCAACACATCAGATGAAGCTATGCCCTTCAACGTAACTATAGAGAACCATACTCTTGTTTAGATATCCGAAACGCTTTGATTTCAGATCAATTATGAGATAGAAGAGTTTATTTTCTTCGTCATATTTGATGTTCCTCAGCCTGATTACATCACCTTCCGATATACCAACAGTGTTGGCAACGGATCCAAAGAGTGTCTTCACAATTACATAGGATTTTTTTCGTCCCTCTTCGAGTCGGTTAATCACCATTCCAAAAATGGGTGTAATTATATTCTCATGAGCATCGCGTGAATATATGTAGAGGGATGGATAGACCGGTCGTTCTTCCAGATGTATCTTTTTCCGGTGCTCCTTCTCGTTTCTCTCAACCGTTATTGCCCCAATCATCGGATGGCTCAGATAGGAGATTCGCCGCTGAATATCAAACAGATCATTCACCGGTTCGCCATTCACTTTCCGTATAATATCTCCTTTTAATAATCCACTTATGTCAGCTGGGCTTTCAGGTACTACATATTCGATTATGAGATCATCCCCTTCCTCACTGATAGCGCAACCTATCCAGCTTCTCTTCGCCTCATTACCCTGATACAAACGGTTGAGAATTGAAAGAACATGATCGGATGGAATAGCAAAATTGAGATTCTCAAAATTCTGGAGTCCGGCAAAGGTCACGCCAATAAGGTAACCATCATTGTTTATAAGAGCACCCCCACTGTTTCCAGGATTCAGTGCCGCATCTATCTGAATTATGTCACCAATTTGTAAAAAGGGTCGATCTAATGAGCTTACGACACCCGATGTAACCGTATTCACAAGTCCAATAGGATTGCCGATGGCAATCACCCTCTCTCCCTGCCGCAGGGTATTCGAATCACCTATACGAACGTGAGTCTCCATCTCCTTTTCAATCTTGAGTAGGGCTAAATCGTAAACGGGATCGTATCCAACGACTTTGGCTACGAATTTCTCGTTCACATTTTCAGCTGGTATCACATACACCCTCGAATAACCTTCATAGGCAGGATCCACGTCGGATTCGATGATATGGTAGTTGGTTAGTATGTAGCCCTCGGGATCAATTACGATCCCGGTTCCGAGATCCTGATCTGGAACCCCCATTCCCCCTTCGGTTTTAATACCCTTGTCAACGACTATTTCCACACTGCTTTCTACCATCTCTTTGATTGCATCTTTATCGGATTCCATAACCCGCAGCTTAAGTTCAGAGATTTGAGTTAAAAGTTGCGAATAGGGATGATCCTTGGGTAACTCCTCCTCGATGTCCTGCTCATTTAACAGCAGGTCCAGATATTTCTGTGCCATGATCGGATTCCCTCTTTGGAGAAAAAGCTCCACAAGAGTATTTTTCGCAACAGGGCTTGCTGAAACGCGGTTGATATAAATGAGCCATGACACCTTTTCGAGCTCACGCATATTTCGTAATTCCGAATTGATATAGCTCTGGACATAGGTCTCCAAATCAGCTCTAAATGGAGCAAGCTCTTCCTCAGTGATCCCTCCCTCCATGAGTTTAATGTATGAGAAGGTATATTCGATCAGCTGTAAATGTTGCCCTTCTACTTTAAATTCTTCAACCTTCTCCTTATAAAAATCTGTGAGTCCATCAGTAAGCTGTTCCTTTCTTTCATCCTCACAGCACTTGAGGAACTCTATATAGCTGCGGGCTGCGCTGTAAAAATCACCCTCTTCCCTGTATTCGGTGAACTCCTCCATTATTTTTGTGTCCACTTTTTGTATCTCGGAACTGTCCCTGACCGAGTAAGAAACGCAGGAGGAAATCGCTAAAATAGATATAAGGAAAAAAAGGTGTAATCGCATTGAAAAAATTTTACCTCGATAATTTCTAAACTAAACATAACACTCTGTTTAGAGAAATGCAATAGCTACAAAAG
>CAYFYU010000028.1:0-427 GCA_964347455.1 uncultured Spirochaetota bacterium
AACAACGAAAAAGAATTTCAGCTATCTCTTTCCTTAATCGATCTGCAGTGTATTGTCTCAGCCGTTCAGGATGGATAAAGACTGCTGGTTTTAAATTGGGAAAGAGCTCGTGAACCATATCCAAATCGCTCTCGTTACCCATGTCTAAATAATTTATATCGCGGTTAATTTCTGCAATGGACTCTAAGTATGGATCCACCTTCCAATTACAGGTATGAATCCCAAAAAGCTCAAAGCTTCTATTAAATCGCTCATCAAATTCATAGAGCGGTTCCGGATACATCTCGTTTGAAATCATATTCATGAGACAGTTGGCCGTTACAAAATACGTTGGTTTCAAATGCTCGGGATCCTGCCATTCTCTTACAAAATGGACAACCCCGTCTATGGTCCTGCATACCACATCACAGAGATGATGGAACAGATC
>CAYFYU010000028.1:437-3020 GCA_964347455.1 uncultured Spirochaetota bacterium
ACGAAGCCTTCGAAGCCGAGCTCTCCCGATGCTCTTGAAAATCCGCCTTTTTTTTCAGGGAGGAGGTGCCGTATAACAGGATTGTTTGTCAACTCCGGAACGGTTAAATTCTCAACTTGACTATCTGAGAGTTCCATGCTCACGGCAAAGGGGTGTCCGCTCTCGTCTTCGAAATCAATTTTGCTTCCAAAGAGTGCAGGAATGAAACCGTCTCCATATCTCCGCTCGCACGGGCAGGTGTGTGCATAATCATCGCCACAAAAGAAGTTTGGTAATTCTCCAAACCGTTCCTTTAAAAGCGATTCCATTCTCGTTAGTGTACTTTGATGAACTTGGAAGTTTTTATGAAATTCGGTACCAAATATAATACCATACTCAGCCTCCCACCATGCGGGCATAAAACCGGTAACAACTACAATGTTACCAGTTTCAGAACCGTCAGGTACAATACGCCAATTGCATCCATTCATGTGATAGGGTTGAATATGATGCCCCACTTTGCTTTGAAGCTCACCCAATCCTATTTTCCTTTCCAAGAATTATATGCTTAAAAAATAGAGTGGATATCTTTCTTGCTTAAATTCGTTGATTCTCTCAGTACAATTTCAGGTTCAAATACATACTCTTTGTGCTCACAACTTCTACTGTTGATTTCATTGATCAATTGTTTCGTTGCGCACGCGGCCATTTCTTTCATTGGCTGGGCAATTGTGGTCAACCTTGGAGACACGAATTTAGCCAGGGGTATATCGTCAAATCCTGTAATTGAAACCTGATCCGGCACCTGTATATTTTGATCATTGCAGTACTGGAGTGCCCCTATGGCAGTGAGATCGTCTATGGCAACAATTGCAGAAGGCGTCGCTCTATTGAAGAGTTTTCTGGCAGTATTGTAACCCGCTTCAATACTGAGGTCACTCTGCACGATCAACCTATCGTTTACCTCAATTTTATGGCTGCTCAAACCATCTAAATATCCCTGAAACCTCCTCTCATTTGCTGAATAATGCTTCGAATCCATAATCATCGCAATATCTCTACGGTTCTGCTTGATGAATGCCGTTGTAAGGTTCCTTATACCTTTGTAACCATCTATATATACCGAAGAAGCCTCTAAGCCTTCAATTGGCTGATCCATTACGATTATGGGAACTTTCTTCAGAATTTCTCGAAGGTACTGTAATTTCTCATTCCCTCCCCTATACCAGCAGAGGATAAAACCATCGACCTGTCTCCGAATCAGATCATCAAAATACTCCTTTTCTCTTGCTGCATCGGTTTCGGTTGTACACATTATCGCAAGGTATCCAAGTGTCCTCGCCTCCATCTCAATGTAGTTCAATAATTCAGAATAGTAATTGATCGAAAAATCCGGAATCAGCACACCGAATGTCCGTGTCTTTTGACCTCGCATACCCTGTGCAATAATACTCGGACGGTAATTCAGCTCTTCAATTGCCTCTAAAACCCTTTTTCGTGTCTAGCTGTTAATGGGTGAGAAATTGTGCAAAAATCGTGATACTGTTGTTATCGATACACCAGCCTTTTCTGCAACATCATGAATATTTGCCATTACAACAATTGTTCCTTACATTTATTTCCAAACATAAAGGGTCCCGAGGATTGGTTCACCTCATGTCGCTGGATACGATTTCCTCACCATACTACAGGAGAAATTTTCGTATCTTGAGAAGATTAGCCAGTTTTTCCAGTTCACTCCGAACATCACCATATGCCAGGGCTGCATGATGGGTCACGCCCTCACGACAGAGAATCTCAACATATTCTTTGATTGGCTTATCAACCCGAATGGTAAACTGTGCTCCGAAATACGGCCGTAATGGGACATCTATAACTTCTCCACCGGTTATAAGCATCTTCCATCCTTGTTTGTCGTATATCAGACTTGCGAGTGTTACCCGACCGGGTTTTCCCACATACCGAAAGGATGCTCCCTCACCGGTAAATCCCCATTTTTCTCCTGTAGGGGTTAGATTGATCTCAGCGGGATCTCGGGCAAGTCGTGGATTTCCAGCACCATGATGAACAAACAAAAGGGCGTTTTCTTTCAGATCATACATGCCGAATTCCCCGTGAAATGCCGGTTCTCCAGTGAGCTCATATAAAATACACATTGAAGCAAGGTTGCCGATATCCCCTTCACAGGTAACCATTATCCCTTTTTCTACAAGCCGGGCATTTGCATAACAGGGCGTTGTTTCAGTCTGGACATGAAGAAAGTGCTGGCACAGGTGAGAGATGCCATCAAGATTATGCTTTTCAGCCAATTCTTCCAATGCCAGACCTAAACGACAGGCCTTATTGATGTCTTCCTCACCCGGCCCATCGAGCTGGTATTGCTCCATGAGCTCCGAGGCAACTGAATCGCCCGCTTCAGAACCTATCTCTTCCCAGATGGACATTAACTCGTGGAGCTCGATATAAATGACATTCGGCCCGATAGTGCCCTTGAATAAGGTCTTATCCAGTTCAAGATCATACATTCCCTGAAAAGTGTGTCCAACGATACCGAGGTTTAGAAACCGTAATTTCTTGTATACTGCCACCACCTTTGCATAACCT
>CAYFYU010000028.1:3030-3971 GCA_964347455.1 uncultured Spirochaetota bacterium
GCTCGAAATCTCTTCCCATTTTTTTGAATGCACCGGTCAGCTGAACCACCCCTACCATACCGAATGAATGGTGAATGGCATCCTTGTAATTCAGGTCCAGCGGAACATAGGACTGGGGCTGGGTGAGCAGGATCAATACGGGAACTCCCCGAAGGTACTCTATAGTTTGTATTGGCATGTAATCTGGAAAGTACGAGCCCTCACAAATCACCAGCAGATCTATGTCCTCATCCTTGAACTTCCGGCCCGCTGCATCGCATTTTTCCATTGTATCGGCCAGACCCGACCAGACCACATCGTATCGATCTCTCAGTCTCTCCTCGATACTTCCATACAGACCCCTCATCTCATCCTCAACAATCTTTTCCAGCTCCGGATACATTCTCCAGAATTCGAAAAAACCGCCAGTCAGTAATCCGATTTTGATTCTCTCCATAAGGTTCTTACTCCCGATTCTCACCCTATAGTGAAAAGATTAGTTATCACGATTGGTGAATCTAGAATCTAACCCTTTATCGAGCCTGCTATAATACCGCTTACAAACCACCTCTGGAAAACCATAAATACGATGAATATTGGTATAACGGCTATCATGATCGAGGCAGAGTACACACCCCAGGGGATTGGAAACCGTCCACCAAAGCCTATCCTGGACATGGCAAGCGGTAGAGTCTGCAGAGAGTCGTTTCGAATAAAAATAAAGGCAAACAGGAATTCGTTCCACATTTCAAGAAAAAGAAATATTATCACCGTAGCCAGTGCCGGTTTGGCAAGGGGTAAATATACATGTTTGTATATCTGGAAGCTGCTTGCACCATCTATTAAAGCAGCCTCTTCTATCTCTTTTGGGATCTGCTCGAAAAACCTTCTCAGTATCAATGTCGCGACAGGTATTCCAATTATAGCGTAGGTAAATATTAAAGCAACGTACGTGTTCAGGA
>CAYFYU010000028.1:3981-4291 GCA_964347455.1 uncultured Spirochaetota bacterium
TCTCATCAAGACTATGTACAGTGGTATAAGGATCACCTGCACTGGAATCATATAGCTCAACAGAATAAAGGTGTAATAGACTTCCTTTGATCTGAACTTATAGTGGACCATTGCGAAAGCGGCGAAAGAGGCTGCAAAGATTGCAATTATCAGGCCCCCTCCAGTGACAATGGCGCTGTTTAAATACATCCTTTGATAACTGACCTGGAGCGCTTTTTTAGCGAATGCCAGCGCTTCGGGGTAATTCTCAAAGGTAAAATGCTTTGGGAAAAAGAACAGTATTGATTCGTATATTTCATGAGGTCTTTTA
>CAYFYU010000028.1:4301-6223 GCA_964347455.1 uncultured Spirochaetota bacterium
GTAAGTCTTATCATTTGTTTCCTTTTTTTATCCTAGCTTTTTATTCATCTCTCCTATTTCTCTGATACGAACTTAATTCTTATAACAGCAAAAATGAGGACAATCAAAGTGAGAAGTATCGCAACGGTTGAGGCATACCCCATATCATTCGGCCCGTTGGATTGAAAGGACTGAAAATACATGTACGTGGTCAAAACTTCAGATGAGTGGCTCGGACCGCCCCTTGTCATGACCCAGATCATATCGTATATTCTGAAGCCCCCGATGAAATTCAACATTGCGCAGAGAAATATAATCGGCTTCATTAAAGGAAGTACAATGGTAAATATCGCTCTTGAAAGACTCGCGCCGTCGATGAATGCAGCCTCGAGAAGAGAATTGTCTATTGACTGCAGACCCGCGTAGAATATTATCAGGTTATAACCAGTCCATTGCCATACCAGTACCAGTGACACTATCCATATATTCAGGGAGGTATTTGAAAGCCATGCTTGAACCAGGCTTTCAAGCCCAATACCTGTTAAAAACTGATTTATAGCTCCGTCTATTGCCAGAAATTTCCTGAAAACAAGTCCGATCACGATCGCCGATACTACGCCGGGGAAAAAAATTAGGGCCCTGAGCAGATTGTGGTACCTGAATTGGCCGTAAAAAATTACAATGGATAAAAGTAAAGCGATTCCATTCTGTACGACAACCACGGTAAAAACCAGGAATGTGGTATTCTTGAAGGACTTCCAGACAAGCGGGTCTTTAACTAAATGTAGGTAGTTTTTAAATCCGATAAATTTACCGAAAATGTCTCTGGAATAGCCGCTCCAGTCAAAGAAACTCAAAACAACCGAAAAAACTATCGGATAGAGTAAAAAAATTGAAAACAGGACTATAGATGGCAAGAGCCAGGCGTAGGGTTCCACCCTCCTGTTTAAAGAAGCAGTATGCAGACTTCCAAACATTGTATTGTATTTTCGATTATTATTAATTATAAATCGGAAATAATTGGGGGAGAGTTGTAAAACTCTCCCCTAATGTTTCCCTGTATAGACAACAAAATCCTATTGGGAAGCCCAGTAATCTTCCGTTACCTTCTGAACGTTTGCCATTGCTCTTTCAGGGGTCAACTCACCGGTGAATACTTGAGTCAGGTTATTTATCAACGCAGATTCGATCTCACCTGTGTAGCATATCCAGGGTGATATGATGCTCTTTTCATACATTTCCACCAGCTCGAAATAGATATCATGCTCAACCAGGTCTCTCCAGTTGTCAGGAAACTTCCCAAAAGGGTGGGTAAGCTGCTCTATGAAGAATTTCGTACATTCAGGAGAATGTACAAATTTCATGAACTCTATGATCTCTTCCTTGTGTGGATTGTCCTTTTCCATGCACAGTATCTGACCTGCATCAGCAGCCCAGATGTCGCCTCTTGCACCTTCCACAACTGGCGGATGAAAGAATCCGAATACATTGTTGATCGCGTCGGGGTTGTCGAGCAGCACCGCAGTTGCCCAGGGTCCGTCGTACAGGCTGCCCCACGTGGTCTGGTTCATCATCATGTTGTAGTGGTCAGTTTGATAGTCGAGCGAAAGAACATCCTCCCTTGTCATTCTGGCCATTGCCTGTACCGCCTTACAGGCGTTTAGGAATTCCTTGTCTGTGAATTTAACGCCGTCTTCCATGAATTCGGCTTTTTTCATTATGTCCTCAGGGTAAGACTGCTGGTACACGAATACCCAGAAGAGCTCTCTTATCATGTACCCGCCCAAAAATCCTGTTGAAACAAACCATTTGTCATGGCCTTCGGCCTTCAGCTGCTGGGCAAAATCAGCAAGCTCGTCCATGGTTTTTAGAGCTCTGACATCAGCTTCAGTTCTGCCCATTTCCTCCAGGACGTTCCTGTAACCCCACATTCCTATGTAGAA
>CAYFYU010000028.1:6233-6512 GCA_964347455.1 uncultured Spirochaetota bacterium
ATTTCCCTGCCGGTCAAGAGTACCTCCGATACCGTAGTTCTTTCCCAGGTTGGCTTTCCATTCCGGGTCAGCGTTGATCACGTCATCCCACTCAAAAAGGATGCCGGTATCCGCGACCTCCCAAAGCTGCGGGCCCTGATACAGCCCGAACAGGTCTGGAAGGTCACCGCTTTGAAGCGCTGTCTTGATGAGCTCACCCCACTCAGACAGGTTGTAGCCGGTTCTATCAATCTTTACGTTTGGGTGCATCTCCTCATACACAGGAACTAAGTTGGCGAA
>CAYFYU010000028.1:6522-21705 GCA_964347455.1 uncultured Spirochaetota bacterium
TCAAAAGCCGGGCCTGCCTGCCAGTCCCAGATGGTGATGGTTATGACCTCCTCTTCCTCTGCTTTCTCACCCCTTGCGAACAGGAATGCTCCTGCAAATGCACAGATGCAGATAATAACTGTGAAGTACATGAATATTCTCAGCTTTTTACTTTTAATGAATCGCATTTGTTGCCTCCCTTCTCTATAAAATTAGTTTACTCACAATCACGAATCACAAATAGTTGCAAATGTTTTCATGCAAATGTTTTCAGGTATTATTTAGTCAACCAACGTATATGTCAAGCTTTTTTTGTTCCAGTCATAATTAGTAAGGTTTATAAGCCCCAAGATATTATCTCAATAGATGGAAACATTTGCCTCTGGAGTTCACTACTTTATTATATTTGAAGGGAAGATTATTTATGTCAAAAAACCAAATACAACAGCGAACCGAAAGATACACCGATCTCATAAAAAAACTCGGCCTAGTGGACTGCAGTATGTGGCTGGGAAGTCCCGATGGGTTTCCCCTCGCACGGGAGCTCACACTCGATGCATTGAAGGGTGAGATGGATCGCTATTATATTCATGGTGGACTTGTTTCGCATTGGTGGGGAAAGACCCTCTCGGCACAGGCCGGAAACGGTGCACTTTTGGCACTATCGGCTGCACTACCCCAGAATATGTACACCATATGGACGGGAGTTCCACTCTACCCGCCTGAAGTGGGAAACCTCCCCGGAAATGACAGGCCCCATGACAGGACGAGAGGTGTACGGCTTTTTCCGTATTCGCACAATTATAGCCTTGAACAGTGGATAATCGGCTCCCTTGTGGAATGGCTTCTAGAGTACAACCTCCCTCTTTTCATATGGCATACCGAACTGGACTGGTCCGCCTTGAGAAGATTGGCGTTGACCTACCCGAACCTGCGTATAGTGATCGAAACGCAGAATCAGAAAATACTCTATCGTTTCCGTATTCTGTTATCTCTCATGCGGGACTGCCCAAATGTGCACCTCGGGACATCAAACCTCGTCGGACAGGGTTACCTAGAAACTGTGGTTCGCGAATTTGGTGCCCAACGACTTCTGTACGGCTCCTTTCTCCCCGTAAACGATCCTTTCGCCGCAGCGGGAATGCTCGTTGACGCCGATATTTCAGAGAGCGATAAGCTTCATATTGCATCCGGCAACATTCGCCGTTTAATAGGGGAAGTCAAGAGGTGAAACATCAGTTCATAGTAGATGCACATGTACATTTAGATCCAATCAGCAAAATATTTGCCTCCGAAACAGGTGCAGGCGATCTTCTCAACCTGATGGATAGACTCTCTATTCAATATGGGGTGTGCTCTGATCATCTGTCACTCTACGAAGGTGCAGGCGCAGGGCTCAGACCTCTGCGAAATGTGTACACCAGTTCCAATAACCGCATCCACTTTCTGGGGGTTTTCAATCCAGGAAAATCAGAAGCCTGTCTGAAAGTTTTAGGTGAAGCGCTCACGTGGCCGGGATTTTGCGGCATAAAGATACATCCCTCATTTCACGGTGTTCCTGCTGACGATCCATCCTATGAATCTATCTGGCGATTTGCAAGGGACAATGATCTGGCACTCTTAACACACAGTTGGAGCATATCTGACTATAACCCCGCACAGGCGTTGTCTACTCCTGACAGGTTCGAACCATACATTGTGAAATATCCGGATGTGCGCTTTGTTCTTGCTCACCTGGGCGGTCGTGGTAGCGGCAGACATGAGGTCATGCGGCTGATTCACGAATATGAAAATGTCTACACTGACCTTGCGGGCGACATCTTTGATCTCTGTCTCATCGAATCTCTTATCGATACCATTTCTGACAACAGGATTCTCTTTGGTTCCGACTTTCCCTGGCTCGACCCGCGATCGAACCTTGCCAGAGTCTTCCTTGCAGATATTGCGGATAGCTCAAAAGAAAAAATTCTGAGAACAAACGCAATGAAGGTATACAAGATCACTGACGATGCACTATAGAAAAAATGAGCACTTCCAAAGGTCTATCAAATGATGCTTTCGCTCATTGTACTGTACTGATCAATCCTAACCGCTACCCGAAAAAGGCGCAGTACCTGAAGAAAAGATTGAAGGAATTCGGAGCGTACCGAATACTGACCATTGGGAGTAAGGCAGGTTTCATCAAATCGGTAAAGGAATTCCAGAAGGAAAAACAACATTTTCTGCTCGTCTGGGGCGGTGACGGCACAATTAATCAGACGATCAATGCGCTCATGCAAAATGATAATAACCGTGGAAAGGGGGGAGAAAAATCCATCGGTTTCTTCAGAGGGGGAAGCGGGAACGGCTACCACGACTCCTACGAAGTACCCCTATCCATCTCAAAACAGCTCTATAACTTTGCCGAAAGCATAACCCACGGGCATACAGTGAAGGTCGATCTCCTGGAGATAAAAACAGATTATGGCGCTCGATACGGTCAGCTCTTTGGAATCGGGTTTGCTGTTGATGTATTGAAAAGAAGGAATCTGAAAGGAACTATGGTCTATCGCGAAGTAAGACCGGGTCTATTGAATTATGCACTTTCAACATTTGTCACATTCAGCAAATTGAAAAAGGATTTTTATAAGGAACAGACTCCGTTTATGATGGAGATGTTTGATGGAAAACGCATCCTGGAAAACAGGAAAACAGTGGCTCAATCGACTTTTAAAACATTAAGAATCGAGACCAGCTCACCAATGATTGAGATCGGGAAGAGACCATACTACGGCAACAGGTTCAAGGTCTGTCCGGGTGCAATCTGTAACGATGGCCTCATGGATCTTTTTCTGTATGATTTCAATAGAAAACTCCCCGTGCTAATTAACCTGCCCCTGCTATGGAGGGGCAAATACCAGTGGATAAATAGCAGGTTGGAGAATAGGAGTGGATTTCCCATCGTAAGGTATAAAATCAAGAAAATCAATATTCAAAGCGACAAACCATTCGATTACCATATCGATGGGGAGCTTATCCCCGGGAAGTGGAAAAAAAATAATTCCTCTAATCTATCAATTTCGGTGCTGCCGAAGGCCATCTCTTTTCTCGTTCCAGGTGTCTTTTACAGAAAATTAAATACTAAATAATTAATTTCAGTTGAATGAGCGCCAGTAAACCGGCGAGTTGTCACCACGATTAATAATAGGCAGGGGGTAAAAGGGGAAGCTTCATCTTCATGACGTTCCATTCCTCAAAGCTACCGGCAGAAACAAAACATTTTTTCATGCGCTCCGGTACATACTTATATACCTCATAGGTAAGATAGAAGTTACCTGGCTGGACATACTTTTTTCCCATATGAAAAATCTCATTTATCGAGCTGGACACAATGGTGCCGGTGCTCCCCTTACTTTTATAAACGGTGTTACCAATATGGAGTGCGATGCGATAGGAGTACAGTTTATTGTAACCCAGTTCCTCGACACTGAATATGGTTCTCGAAAGCATCAATCGAAAGCAGGTGATTATTGGTTCACAGGATTTACCATTAAAGGGATAAAGTACGAGCCCGCCAAAGTCGTTCCAGATCCAAAGTTTACCTCCGAGAGGAGCAACAGCCCTCTGGACAAATGATTTGAATCTATTGGTCACGTAAATCAACTGTTGATCGCTCAATGAATCCTTTAATTTTGCTTTATCATCAAGTTCAATGTACATGAGCGTAAACGTGTATTCCTGACCTGATTTAACACCACCCCAATCACGACCGGAAGGAATATACTTTACCCGTTTCGAGAACTGAGCCTGGGGTTGTTTTACCGGTACAGTCCTGAATGTTGCAGCTTTTTTAATACGAGAATGCGTAATACCGCTTTCGAGAATATGTTTACAAACGTAATCAGCAGCACCAAGATGAAAGAGAGAAGCCGAATCCTCTATAACTCCCCTTTCATCGATGATACCATACTGGTAACCACCCAGACGGGACAGATATTTTAATACCCGTTCTCGTTCCTCCTGTTCCAGTTGAGATACATCAACATATATAAATGCGCCATTTCTGCTATTTTTTATACGTCTTTTTAAATCAGAAACCGGATAGAAATCCAGTGTATGGGCTTTGCTCTTGTTTAAAGAATCAAAACACTTTTCAACTCTCTTACTGTCGCTAAATACAACGACCTGCATCTAATCTTCCCAATTGAGTTTATAACTATAGGTAATGGTATTGGCACCGTAATTCACCGGATCAAACTGATGGGTGATCGTTTGATTCAGCATATGGAGAACTGACCGACTGATTGAAACGCTGTCTGGTTTTGTGTACTTTGCTTCCATATCCAACAAATTCTTAATGGTATCGCTTTTTAAGTCTTCATAACTGTGCATATATTCACAGGGGCCATTATGAACCGCAATGCGCACCTTCAAGGGCTTATTCAGTGTGCTATAAACTTGGTTATATATATACAGTTCATGGAGAATCTCCATCGCACTCATGACTGCCTGCACACTCTTATTGAAAAAATAAAAGGCAACGATGCCGCCATCACCCTCCCAATTCCAAAAGCGTCCATTCCGTTTTTCAACGGCCGCCTGTACGATCCTGCGGAGATCTGAGTATGTTTTTTGAATCACCTCATTTAAATTCTGCCGCACCAGCTCGGAGTTTCCCACGATATCGACTGAAAGAAATGTGATTATGTATTCCTGTCGTTCCCTGAGCACACCCCAGTTTCTCGTTTTCCTTACCTTTGGATCCTCTAAAAACATTTTGGATTCTCTGTCGTAAATAAGGCCGGATTTCTTGATTTCATTCACCATCTCGCTGAGATAGGGCACCCTGTATTTACGGCCTCCCAATCCAGTCTCATGAATCTTGATGAGCATTATCACGAGATCAAGTATCAGATCATTTGCCTTCATATCACGTACAATCTTATCTGCTACATCTTTGTTGGGCATAGAAATATTGGGAGAAAATCCCGATCCCTTATAGATATCATAATTTTGAATTAGTCTTCTTGCCAGATGGATCATCGACCGAACATCCATAGATTCGGCGAGCGCTCGTTTCACGAGATGCATGAGCCAACCACTTGCTCTCATTGACCCACATCCTGACGGTGAGATCTCATTACTATTAGGGTCGGTAAAGCTTGTAAAAGCATTAATGCCCCCTCAACCATATCCTGAAACCTCTTATTTCTCATTATACCCTGAACAGTATACTTTTGTATTACTATTGTAGTAAATAATCAATAATATTTCTATGTAATCATTCACTTTTATAGAGATTTAAATACCGGTGATAGGCATCAGCCCATTTTTCTTTTTCCCTTGACTCATATACCTGCAGCTCTGCAGACTGTCGTGCTATCTCCCTTCCTTCATCCAGTGATGCTATCTCACCTGTACCTTTCAACTGCATAAGCAGGTTTCCCACAGCGGTTGTTTCTGTGGGCCCTGCAATTACAGGTAATTCCATCACATCCGAAGTCCACTGACAGAGAAGACAGTTTTTCGTGCCACCACCCACAAGATGCAAGAGCTCGATCCTTTTACCAGTGAAATTTTCAAGCTCCTCAAGCTTCACCCTGAACTTCATTGCCAGGCTTTCATACACACATCGTGCTGTTTCCCCCATCGTCTGGGGTATTTTCTGGCCTTTTGTACGGCAATAATCGGCTATGACACGGGGCATATCCGATGACGCGCCAACAAAGGCCGCATCGTCCACATCTATAAATGATCTAAAAGGAGGGGCCTCTTCAGAAGCCGAGACAATCTCTTCCCATGGAATATCCCGACCTGCGTCCCTCATCCACTTTTCTCTGCACTGCTGAATAATCCAAAGTCCGATGATATTGTTTGCGAGAAAGCTCTTGCCCTCTGCGTCCCCCTCGTTTCCATGACCCGAATTGTAAACATCGTCACTGATAATGGGCTGGCCGGTCTCCATTCCATTGACACACCAGGTACCCATACTGAGAAAGGCCCATGCTTTTTCTCTATCCTTAACCGGAATTCCCGCAACAGCCGAAGCCGTGTCATGGGTCGCCGGTACGATCACCGGTATAGGTTGAATCTCGAGCTCCTGACAGACCGCTTCCTGAATATTTCCGAGGTTCGTACCAGGCATGACGATATCGCCAGCAATATCGATCGGCACTCCCAGTATTTCGAAGATCTTATCCTCCCATCTTTTCTCGAATTGATTAACGAGGGCGGTCGTCGTCGTATTTGCATACTCGTTGCAAACCTCCCCGGTGAGCAGATAGTGAAAGATATCTGGCATCATGAGTAACCTGTGCGCATTCTGGAATTCAACCGCCTTTTCTTTTTTCAAGTAATAGAGAAGAAAAACACCCATAATTGAGAGTATAAAGATCCCCGAATATCTGAACAGCTCGATTTTTGGGATTATTGAAAATACCTCTTCGGCAATGGCATTTCGTCGTTCATCTCGGTAATGAATCGGGTTGGCAAGGAGTCTTCCCTTTTTGTCGATGAAACCAAAGTCACACCCCCATGTATCAACGCCGAGGGAGGAAATTTCTCTGAATTTACGGGCCGAAACCTGGAGGCCGATCAACAACTCGGAGTAGAGCCGCAGAACATCCCAGTGGAGCGTACCTACAGCCCTTACGGGACGGTTGTCAAAGCGGTGGGTCTCCTGAAAGGTAATTTTCTTTCCATCAAAAGATGCAACAAGCGCTCTCCCATTGCTTGCACCGAAATCAAATATGAGATAATTTTTCACCGGCATCAGCTCACTCCATCGTCGAGAAAAGATAGTGCACAGTATACCCTATTCACCATTCGCTTTCTACTGATAATTCCACTGAAATAGTCCTTAGTTTCTCGAAAATGCTGCTCGTTAATTTACATTGATATATCCGATCACTTCCCCAGGTTTTACACTCTCACCCTCCTGCCGCACGATGGAGGCGAGGACTCCCGAGCTAACAGCCTCAACCTGGAGGGTCGATTTTTCCGTTTCTATCTCAAGCAGCATCTCTCCGGCTACTACTTTCTCACCGGGAGACCTGAGCCATTTTACAATGACTATTTGCTCTTCGGTCGTTTCACCAAACTGTGGCATCACTATTTCGGTCATAAATATTCCCAAATCCTTAGCTACGGACTTCCCGGAGCACTTTGACAATTCCCCTTTTAATTCTTTCAATATCTGGAATAACCCGATTTTCAAGGCTCACCGCATAGGGTATCGGCGTTGGTGTCGTACCAATTCTCTTGCTCTTGATTTCGCCATGTACCTTTTCGCAAACACTCGCGATAACCTCGTTGCCCCAGCTTCCAAGAGGCTGGCATTCCTCTACGACAACCAATGTGCGGGTTTTTTCTACAGAACGAGAGATGGTATCAACATCGAGAGGAACCAATGTGCGCGGATCGATAACCTCCACACTCAGATCCTCCTCTCTCTGTAATTCTTCTGCAGCTAATAGGACTCGATGGAGCATCAAAAGGCTGGCTACCACGGTAATATCCGATCCTTCCCTTCTCAATTCTGCCCGTCCAAAGGGGATTGTGTAGGGTTCAGCTGAGATATCCACAGTCAGCCAATCCGGATCGTTTATCCCCGCTCCCACCCCATAGAGAAGCTTATGCTCATAGAATAGAACCGGGTTGTTATTTCTAATGGCATTGATCAACAATCCCTTTGCATCAAAAGGTGTCGCCGGGACTGCAATTAGAAGACCCGGAACGTTCATAAATACACTCTCTGAACACTGAGCATGCTGAGCCCCTCGTCTATTTGCTCCGACAGGCAGTCGAAAAGTTATCGGAACCATTACTTGACCTGCTGACATATATCTGAGCTTTGCAGCCTCGTTTACTATCTGATCAGCTGCGCAAAAGACAAAATCACCAAACTGAAACTCCACGACCGGCCGCATACCGGACATAGCGGCACCTATCGCAAGTCCGGTAAAACCAACCTCTGATACTGGAGTATTGAGTATCCTCTCATTCCCGAATCGATCCACCATACCCTTTGATACCCCAAAGCCACCGCCGATCCGTACATCCTCACCAATCAGAAATACAGAGGGATCGATCTCCATTTCCTGAGCCAGTGCTTCTCGCAGTGCTTCAACGATCCTCAGCCTTCTCATTGGACTATCCCTAATCCTGATTTATAATGGACAATCGATCATTTATTGATAGTCGGTGAAAGTATCTTTCAGTGCACCCTCGGGAGCAGGCAGGGCACTGGCTATGGCGAATTGTGCTGCGTCATCCACTACCTGCTCCTCCTTTTTTTCCAGGTCTTCACACTCTCTCTCGGATATACAGCCTCGTTTTAACAGGAGGTCTCTACACCGTATGAGGGGATCCCGCGTCTTCCATTCGGCAACCTCTCTTTCTGGTCTGTAGGTACCTGGATCGGTACGAGAGTGACCGCCATAGCGATAAGTCTTGCATTCTATCAGAGTAGGTCCATCTCCATTCCGAGCACGTTTCACAGCCTGGCCTGCTGCAGCAAATACCGCCTCAATATCATTGCCATCTACCGTGATACCGGGAATACCGTAGGCGTGTGCCCGCTCGGAAAGATCCCTCAAATTAGATGTCTCCTCTATCGGTGTTGTAACAGCATAGAGATTATTTTCACAGATAAATATTACGGGTAATTTCCATATGGCCGAGAGGTTGAGACCCTCGTGGAATGCGCCGATATTTGTTGCTCCATCACCGAAAAAACTCATCGAAACGCCGTCTTCGTGCCGGCTTTTGAAAGCAAATGCAATGCCAGCAGCAATTGGGATGCCGGCGCCAACAATGGGAAGGGAGGGCATTATCCCCTGTTCAACGTCCGCAATGTGCATCGACCCCCCTTTACCCCTGCAGCAACCTCCCTCTTTGCCCAGTATCTCAGCCATTAAAAATTTTGGTTCAATGCCTTTTGCAAGGGCATGACCATGAGGCCTGTGTGTGAGCATCACTTTGTCTTTTTTCTCAAGCGGAGAAATAGCACCAACGGCAACGGCTTCCTGTCCGTGTGATAGGTGGATGGTCCCGGGAATCAAACCCTTTAAAAATAGTTCATTTACCTTTAATTCAAATTTCCTTATCCTTACCATCTTACGATACATTTGGATTAGTTGGTCTTCTGGAATATTTAACATTTTCATTTTTATAGATCTATATCTATCACCACTCCCAGCAACTATCTTCTGCAAAAAAGATAGCTGAAAGCTGATTTCCCGCCTCAAGAGGCTCGATAGCCAAAGGACGAATAGGTGACGCATCCAATCCCTCGATTGGAAGAGGCAGGGCCATGAAAAAAACCTTCGGCTCCATTAACCTATCAATATTGTTCATATCCTCGATAAGTGGGATATCATGGGAAAAGAGTTTTTTGTGATTTATCTCGTCATGATCACCCGATCTATTCTCGATCCCCGAACAATCCACACCCAGACATTTTATCTTGCTTTCGATAAGCCAGTCAATTGTATCTGCTTCCAGATAAGGTCGCTTGTACCTATCTGTCCCGTAGTGTTTGCTGAGACCAGTTTTGATGAGAACAATATCGCCTGAATTGATATGACAGCCCCTGTTCAATAATTCTTTCTTCGTAATCGGTTCATTATACTTTTTATCCGAAAAATCAACGATTGCCGCTGTACCAATAAGCCTGCGGATATCAATATCGGCTACCTGTTTTCCTTCCCGTATAGCATGAAAGGGTGCCTCAAGGTGAGTTCCGACATGGGTGCACACTTCCAGTTCCTCCATAATATACCACTCACCCTCCGGTACCTTATATGCAGGTACATACTTTTCTACAGAGGATCGTATAATATCCAGCTTGAACCTCTGTTTCCCAGGTGTCAACCTGTGGGAGAGATCAACGATTCGTATCATGATGATACTTCTCCTTACTGTGTGCTCACAGACCGAATGAAAAATCTCATTATCCAGTGCAACTGCTTTATGAAACGATTTTCCAGTCGAAAACAATACCGAGAAAGTCGGTCGAACCGTCCAGAATCATTCTGTACATCTCAGATGCTCTGGTAAACGAACAGGTATGGGTCACGAGCTCCTCAATCTTTATATGTCCCCTACGGATGAGCTCGAGGGTTGCCACGAGCCGTTCTCGGGTACGCGAGTCGGGACAGAATAGGGTTATCTCTTTTCTCCGAAGCCAGTGCCAGTCGAGCATGCTTTCCGATGGGTGATAATAGCCATTCAAAACAAGCTGACCGTTACGAGCAAGGAGGTCAATGGCAAGACGGATCGTCTCTTTCGAGCTTGCAGTTTCAACAACTACGGGCACCCCTTCCGGATATTTATCCAGGATAAAATCACGCAGGCCATCATTTGAATTATCGAATATTTCATCAGCGCTGTATTGCTCTGCAATTTGAAGCCGGGATTTCATAAGCCCCGCCATTATTACATGGGCACCGCGGTGGCGTAAAACCTGACCCGCATACTGACCGACGAGCCCTTCACCGATTATAACCGCAATATCTCCTGGAGAAATCCGGGGCTTGTTTGCACCATTATAACCGACCTGAGCAAGCAGCAGTGAAGATGCATTTTTTATCGATACCTCTTGCGGAAGTTTTAAAACAGATCTATAGTCGGTGATGTGTGCTCCCACATGTCCACCCCACCAGGAGCCCCTGAAATTTTCCGGCTCTCTGCAATTTCTGGAGAATACTCTATCACCCGGCTCTATGTACTGAACCTCTTTACCAACATCTTTCACAACCCCTGCAGCCTGATAACCGGGTACATGGGGAAATGCCATGGATGGGTTGCCCGGTATTTCCAGCTTTGCAGTAAGACACCAGCGCTCTGTTCCGATGCTGACCGAGGAAAATTCGATATCAACGAGAACGTCGGTAGGCTTCATTGGGGGGATAGTAACCTTATCTACAGTGCACACGAAAGGCTCGGGGAAAATAACGGCAGATATTTCTCTAAGATTTGTCATTTATACATTTTTCAAATGAATTAGGGTTCAGGTACATACAGATAATCCTTGTATTCCACCTTCTTTATCTTTTTCAACCCCTTCCAGTAGGCAAACTCTTCTATATACTTCCCCACATCCTTCAGTACCATCGGGTAATGGTGGGGAAGCCCATTTACGAGCATGGTATTCATCAAATCAATGACCTTCACTGGCTCGCCGTAGAGCCTCAGATCCTTTACCCAGCCGCGACTTCCGTTAAATGTTTTTTTCTTTCCGTCGAAAGTCTTGCCGGTAAAGTAGTAAAAGCTCTCCGCCTCACCGGTGAACCGAAAGACCGTCAGATCGCTCGGCCTGAACAATACATCGGTTATTGGGCCGACGTCCTTGTAACTCTCCTCCTTGGTATAATCCGCAAAGTAGTGCCGCTCGAGCTTTACACCCTTTTGGTCTGCCATGTCGAAGGGAGAGGTACCGCAGTGCCACATCATAAGTGAATTATCATTTTCATCGAACTTCGGCAGATCCATCAACACTGTGCTGCATCCTGTAAAGTATTTCAGGGCGAGCATAGAGACTGTGCTCAGGACATCCGCTTCACATCCCGCAACTATGCCGTCATTGTTGAGTAAAGCATTGATGAGACATCCAGTCATACCTTTCAGGGGCATGAGCTTCGGCCAGCAGGAAAAGGCAACTGCAGAATACTCGTTTTCCTCACATATACTCTTTATGGCAAGATACATTCTGACAGAATCTTCGATTTTACCCGAGCTTATCCTCTCGGCTGTCGTAGCAGCGCTCAATTCTTTCAACTCTTCATCAACCTGCTTCCTGGGTATCTCCTCGCCCTTTGCTATGACGTCCTCAACTTCATAATCCCTGCTCACATCCACGCCGATGTTGCGGTATATATCACGAACGTCGTTGTAATGATTTATATGTCCGTCAGCGAGCTTTCCTATCTGCGCTACTTTGGCATCTCTTAAATTTTTTATGGCCAATTGCGCCCGAATGGTAATGTCAAATCTCGGTTTAAAGAGGGGGCCATTAATGGGCCCGAAGAACCACTTCACCTTCTTGCCGCCGTTCTTGAAATTATGCCGGGCGATGCTGCTATTCTGTGACAGGTTGACAAAAGAGGCAAGCGGCATCGGCCCCTCCTCTCGGGGTTCCTCGATTGCCCATAGCCCGACATCGGCCCGCGTTTTCATCAGCTCGTATACGAGATCTCCGATAATATAGGCCGGATGGAAGAGGAGGAGAAAATCAATATCCTCCGCATCGACCTGTGCTCTTATCTTTTGTGCATCCTTGATGGTGAGCATTTCCTTTTTAAAATGTATTATCTCAAATCCCATCTCTCCGGACATTTTGTCGAGCTCTTTTTGGTACTGGGCAAACAAATCGAGCCCTGTTCTGGAAAATCCATCCATGAATCCAGCCACAAATCCAACCTTCAACTCTTTCATGAGCATCTCCTTATTAAGCAGATAAATAATACCTATTGTCAACCCATTCTACTTTTCGCAAGCCGATCCAGTGAACAAATACCTCAAGGTACGCTCCAATATTCTTGAATACGACCGGGAATCGAATGACTTCTTATATTTGCCTGAAATCTTTCCGGTGAAATAGTAAAAATATTTGGACTCTCCGGTCAATCGAAAAACGGTTACCACGTACCTCTTCTTTCACGAGAATATAGCCGATCAGGTCAGCTTCTGCAAGAACATCTTCCCTTCAAGCTGTTAAGCTCCTCTCATTAAGAAAGCACCCGCTGGACACGTATTATTACGTCAACTGTTCGGCTTGAGTCTCATCGGGATAGAGCAATTTTATCTTTGAAAAAAATTCTATTATTTCCGATTGCTGGTTACATTTATTGGATATAAAAATAGAAGCCGAATTGGAAGTGAATATTTCTCCTTCAAAACAGCGAATTCTAAACGCGGTCGCCCACCGAACCACCGACAAGGTACCACTCATGTACAGGGCACTGCCGCCAGTGAACGATCGTTTAACCGATTATTTCTTGCTCGACCGTGATATTACCATAAGTTGGAAAGACCTCATCCTATCACTGCATGCAGATGGTTTTTCGGGTGGTGCAAGTCTCAATAAGTTTACCAAATACAATCCGCAATATATCGGCAGCCATCCAGTCCAAAACGACAGCAACATGCTGTACAGCTGGGGAATTTACCCGCTCAGGAGCAGCCAGAATGAATTGATCACCTATCAAATAAATCGAGAATTTGAAAAGTGTGCAACCATCTCTGAACTGAGGAGTTTTACTTGGCCCACTTTAGAGGAGTTTGACTTTGAAACTTTCAACACGGACACACATTTAAGAACAGATTACATTCTGGGAACGGGGTGCGTCAATTCTATCTTTATGATCTCGGCATACCTGAGAAGTTTCGAGAAACTCTTTGTTGAACTTCTTACCCAGAAGAAACTCGCCCATTACTATATCGATAGAATAGGTTCATTTGCACTGGAAATGACGGAGAAGATCCTGTCGCGTATTGGCCATGACGTTGATTCATATTCGATGTGGGATGACCTTGCAACACAGCGAGGATTGATGATATCCCATGAACTGTTTACAGAGTATTACCTGCCCTGGTATGAAAGGATCATTGCTGTTACCAAGAAGTATGACCTCATTTCATTCTTTCATATATGTGGCAATGCCAACGATATTATACCGGACCTCATTAAAATTGGCGTTAACGTTCTCGATCCAGTACAAGTATCTGCTCATAATATGGATCTGAGATATTTAAAGAGGGAGTATGGAAAGGATATCTGCTTTCACGGTGGTATTGATGTTCAGACCATGCTTCCCATGATGAAGCCCACTGAAATAACTAATTATGTACGGGAGATAAATGACCTGTTCGCAGGAGATGGTGGGCTGATCTTGGGACCCAGCCATGAAATCACATCGGACACTCCTCTTGATAATATACTGGCAGTCTACAGATCTGAACTTTTATGAGGACATAGATCCTCTCAGGAGCTTACTATCTCATGAAAGAAAATCGATTCTATTCATTTGAATAAAAGTTCGGTCATAATCTCCATATTGTCTGAAAACCGGTATCCCGCCATATTCTTCTCGATTTCTTTTGAGTGGGCTGTCAACTTATCGGCAAGGGCTTTGTATCTGTGTACAAGCTTCACACCAATTTGAAGCGATTTCGTACGGTCATCACGAGGCGCGATAATATCGATCGCCTGCCAGCCCTCGTAATCGGTTTTATTCAAATAGTAGTAAAATTCGAGGAGCTCCCAGAAATTAATCGATCCGAATATCATGTCAGGGTCGGCATCCTTATAATTCTCATTGAGATGTATCTGGAACAGCTTGTGGTGACTGTCTAATACAGCGAGTGATTCAGCTATACTTTCCTGGGCCCATAGTGAATGACCGATATCGAGTGCAGCACCGACATTATCAAGGCCCACATCGTTCAGCAACATCATGGCTTTCCCAGTATTACTCACGTACTGTTTCTGTCTCGGGTCCTTGCTCTTAGCCTCAACGGCGATTCGCATATCTGGCGCGTACGCACCAAGTTCCTGGAGCGTTTCAACCAGGTAATTCCAACCGTCATAATAATTCGCCTGAAAGGGATAATCGAATCCGTCATGGGCAGGCCAGAAAAGCACACTCTCCGCTTTCAACTCTCTCGCAAAATCGAGCCCATCTTTGAACAATTTAATCGCGTCCCGTCGCACCTTCTTTTCCGTCGTGCTGTATGCGCCGTTTTTCCACCTTTTATCCCCCCATCCCTCTACAAACACTTCAGGCACCTTCAGACCGTAATCCGATGCCTTTTTCAACAGTTTTACCGGGTCCTTGGGCATGAGCGACGGCGGGTACATCTGGAATATGCCTTCAAGTCCTTCGGTTTTTGAAAAGACATCGAGCATCTGGTCAATATTCAGTTCATCGAAATATCCACCAGGCACGTAACGCTCAGGATAGGTTCCCAGACAGAATACATGGGCGCTCACATTCAGCTTCATGATCTTCTCCTCTTATAATGATTTAATTAGCATGCCGAATAGTCTGTATCAATGTATAGACAAATTTTTCATAATTGTAATCATTTTCCACAAAAGAGCAAGAGAAGTTCGTCCCTGCAGGACTTCCTTCGCTCACCCTATTATCTAAATGCTACAAATTGAAATTTCCTTTATAATACAAATGATTTTCAGATCACTGAGAATAACTTATAGGGATGATC
>CAYFYU010000028.1:21715-43279 GCA_964347455.1 uncultured Spirochaetota bacterium
ATAATTTATTAAGGATGATCTTACAAACTCTATGGGGATATCGAAAAAGACCACTGGATATATAGCAATACTGCTGGCATCAATTCTCTGGGGGACCACCTATCCAACAATAAAGTTCGGTTTATCCCAGCTCGATCTTACACCCGTAACGTACCTATCCATGCGTTTTCTCTTTGCGCTGCTGTCCCTCTCTCCACTATTAATAGGAAAGAGATTTCGAAAAGAGGTCGCCCAATTAATTTCCAAGTTTGATATTATCATTATTGGGCTACTCAACGGTGCCGGTTATTCGCTGCAGTTCATAGGACAATCATACGTTACGGCCGGTATCGCTTCTATCATGGTCAATACCTATGTAATATTCACCCCGATATTTTTACGCTGCTTTTTTAAACAGGCGATCAAACCCAGAAAAAAGCTCGCTGCGACCATCGGGTTTGTCGGAACTATTGTAATAGCAGTTGGCAGTATGGTTTATGGGAAAGCGCACTTTAGTACAATATTTGGTATTGTGATGGTATTTGCAGCTGGCATAGTATATGCCCTCTATATAGTGTTTGCAGAAAGGGCAATGAAACCCGACTACAGGAAAAAGAGCCAAAGTTCAGCAGCAGTATTCTATGCATCAAGCATTTTCAGTCTCCTCTTAATAGCTATAACAGGAGCTGTCCTGAAGGATCTTCCCGGCTTCACGCCTGTTCCGCTCGTTGCCATCTTCCCCATGGCGTACCTGGGCATTTTCTGCACAGGTGGCGCCTTCATTCTATACCTCATATCCCTGCGGGAGATCGGTTCGGTTGACAGTGCCGTTTACCTGCTGCTCATTATTGTGGTTGGAATACTGCTCTCCTTTATCACCCTCAAAGAAATTCCCGATCTGTACATGTATGGGGGAGCCTCACTCATATTCCTGTCAATTTACCTGGTCCAAAACAAATCCAATAGATAATGAAATCAGGTTCTCCACAACGTTCTGCCACCATCGAGAAGTATTTCCTGTCCGGTAATGTAATCTCCCCATGCGGAGGCGAGAAAAGCAACCATGCCACCAATATCCTCTGGAGTCCCAATGCGTCCTACGGGGATCTGGGCAGTGAGTTTCTGCCATTTTTCCGGAGTCGAGTAGCGTTCCCTCACGAGATCCGTCCCGATGACGCAGGGATGAACAATATTTGTATTTATGCCCTTTCTCGTATAGGTTTTGCAAAGATAGAGCATCATTCCAGACATTCCAGCCTTTGCTGCAGCATAGTCTATCGCACCACCGCCACCGTCATAAACAGCCGATGAACCAATGAGAATAATACGCCCATGCTTCTGCTTTACCATGTGAGGGATCACTGCCTTAACGCCATAAAATGCTGTTGTTAGGTTGAGGTCGAGAAACTTTTTCCATCCTTCATCGGTCATCTCTTCAACCGTTCTCTCCAGATTTCTCCCCACATTAAAGACAAGGATATCTATTCTACCATGCTCTTTAGCGATACGATCAACGAGCTGTTTTGTCCCCTCTGAATCCATGGCATCGAGAGCTGTTTCCTCGACCCTGCCCCCATCCTTCCTGATTCCATCAACCAGGGTATCAATTGTCTTTCTATTCTTTGGATTGCCTGTATGAGTGAAAACTACTGATGCGCCTGCCTGACAGAGTGTTCGTGTTATTCCCTGCCCAATACCGCGACTGCCGCCGGTGACGAAGGCCACCCTTCCACTTAGATCAATTTGAAGCATTATATTTCCCCCATCTATAGCAACTGATTAGTCTGTGGCTCCCTCAATTGAGGAGAGCACCTTCGAGGCTTTTTGGACTATCCTATCGATCTCCCTACGACGATCATCATCTATGGAATAAAGATCGGTTTTATCTATGATTTCCCGCCATCGATTGTAGGCTATCTCAACCGGATCGCTTTTCAGAGCATTCTGCACATCGGTACCCTTCAATCGATCGAATATCTTCGGTATCCAGATACACTCTCTATAGTTCCTGGCAGTGTGATCAGTATCAAAGAAAAACCCGCCGATACCCTTTTCCCGAATCAAGTATAATGAATCTTCGAAATGATTACCCCCAATACCTTGGCAGAAGGCGTTTTGTGCGTATGCAATATCCAGGTCAATCATCAGCTGCTCAGGTGAGAATACTAAACCAGCTCCCAGGATTCCCGCATTGAAAAGTGGTTCACCTGCAAGGGATGCGCAGAAAGATTTAAGCGTTCTCTCATATATTGAAAGTGGCCCTGGAACCGGAGCATCGATAAATCCTGGTCCTGTACTGCAACGTGTGCCATATTTCTCTCTGAAGAGCTGCGCTATTGCGAGATCCTGCAACATCGTTTCGGGGCCTGAAAAACAGGCGGCTCCGGTTTTTGGATTCAGGGTACCAGAAATGACACCCGCTTCAACCGGTGTATCCTCCCGTATCGCCTTTACGGCTGTCCAAACGCCCAGAATTTCAGCAACACCTATTATCGAGTTTGCGATCGGATATATCGGACCTGCTATTCCCGTTAGTGGCATTGGTAGAATAAAAATGCTCAGCTTCCTACGGGCCATCTCAACCATAATCGCAGCTTCGGGACGAGTAATCCTCAGGGGAGCCTCTGTGTCATGTATATTAACGAATACTGGTCGCTTGATGTATTCCTCGGCAGAACCTTTTACAATGATCCCTATTTCCATCAAATAATCGAGCTGACGACGGTCAATAATCGCCGTACATCCGGGTTTACTCGAATGTTTCGCTACCGCTGCAGCACCCTTTATCGCAACCATCTTGGGTGCAACCTCAGTCCCATCCGCTTCTCGTACGTAGTGAACAGCATTACCCACCGTCACTATTTCAGCTATTCCCTCTGCAAGATGTACCATCCTCAAAAAATCATCGGCTGTTGCAATTCGCGTTTCTCTCCTTTCATGATCGTAGTACTGAGGACAGCCGCCGCCCAAACTGACCTCCACTTTGGGTGTCCGTTCATGAAATGGCGTGTGCCAGCTCATGGTCAAAGCATTTGGCGCATCAGCTGTTGTGTGGCCTTTCGAAAACCTTTCCTCCTCTTCACGTTGAGCAATTACAATCGTTTCCTCAACGAGTTCCCGTGGAAACTGGACCACTTCATTTCCAAGATCGACTCTGCCGCCCTTTCTCTTCAAGGCCCTTAATAAATCTTCATTCTCAACTTTCATTCCCGGATCTTCAAGAAGCCCGAGCGCATTATCATGCAGTTTACCCAGCTCTTCATCCGATAGTACCCTCATGAACTGATCCAGCGGTCTCATATTTACTCCCCTTTACGGTAGATGGATTTCTGTATGGGTTTATCAATTGTTCAGAATATTTTATTCCATTCCATTGAGCTTTTTAGAAGCTTTTCAATGCAGACTCCAGTGATTTTCTTAACCGATCGAGAACCTCTGAAGCCTCCTCACTGTTAATAATCAGAGAGGGTTTGATTTTCAACACATTTTTTGCCATTCCGCCAACACCGAATATTATCCCGTTGTCAAATCCTGCCTTTCTCACCCCGGCAAGCAGGTCGGTCGCAGGCTCTTTGGTAACCGGATCACGTACCAGCTCTATGCCGATATGCAATCCTACCTGACGAACATCACCCATCTCGGGAAATACCTTCTGCATTTTCCTGAGCTCTGTGCCGAGATAATCTCCGATCTTTCTGCAGTTTTCTAAGACACCCTTTTCCAGCATATCGATGAGTTTCAACGCCGCTACCTGTGATACAGAATTATTCGCAAAGGTATGCAACTCTTCAGAATCAGGATCAAAGCCCTTCAATGCATCACTGATTATTATAGCACCAATGGGAAAACCAGCTCCAAGCCCCTTTCCCAGAGCAATTATATCAGGTTTGACGCCGTAGTAGCCGTCCGCAAAAAAACAACCAATTCGAGCAAAGGTTTGTATCTCGTCATATATCAGTACGATGCCGAACTCGTCACAGAGACTGCGAACTCCTTCAAGATATCCTTTTGGAAAGATGATCTGTCCACCAGAAGCCTGAAGAGGCTCCAGCATAATGGCAGCGGTGGGGCCATTGACTCCCTTCTCAACCGTTTTTCTCAGTACCTTCAGGCACAGCATCTCGCAGCTCTGGCTATCCAGCTCCAGAGGACAGCGGTAGCAATAGGGATTTGGCACCCGTATAAACTGTTTGGTCAACCGGGTAAACCGTGATCCGCCGATGAATTTTCCTGACCCCATGGTCGACACCCAACTCGCACCCATGGTGCCAAGCGTTACCCCATGATAGGAATCGTAGAGGCAGATAAATTCCTGGGCCCCCTCGCGGTTTTTCAGTGCAATTTTCATTGCTGCCTCAACAGCAGGACCTCCTCCAACGGTAAATGAAACACGGTTCAGACCTATAGGGGCAATATCTGCAAGCTTCTTTGCAAGTGCAAATCTGGGAAGCGTATCGAATCCCTGATGGACATGGGTTAGATTCTGTGAATGTTCGTGCACGATTTTGTTGATCTCATCATTGGCGTAACCGAGATAGAGAGCCCAGCTCTGCGATGTACAGTCGATATACTTTTTTCCATCAATATCTTCCACCCAGCACCCCTTACCCCGTTTCAAAACAGGCCCTCCCCGTGTGCCTCCACCGAGCATCAGGTATTTTGCATATGAAAGGGTATCTTCCTTTTTTATAGAGTAAACTTTCTCCAATATTGGGTCCATATACCGCTCCTCCATCAAAAAATTAACAATTTTATTCGTTATATATCATATTTTATCATTTTTGTCAATTTTTATATAAAATAAAGACCTAATTTGATAAATTATGATATAATTTGCTAAATTTAATTGAATTCTCGCTGCTATTTGTGTATGGTATAACCATACAATGCGTTATTCCCAGTGTGTGTAAGTCGATGGTGAGAAATATGAAAGATCACCTGCTTTCCACAGAAAGACGAAAAAGAATACTTGATGTTGTTAATGCGCAAAGGTCGGTTTCCGTTGAAGAACTGGCCCACCGATTCCCTGTATCGACTATCACCATAAGGCGTGACCTCGATATACTGGCTGGAGAGAAGCTCCTCCTGCGGGTACATGGTGGGGCAATGACCCTCTCAAGCATCGTCACTGCACCGAAAGCATCTGAGCTTTTCTCCAATATAACCGAGGAGCAGATAAGGATTGGCAGAGAGGCGTCAACGAGAATAGCAGACGGCGATTTTATTATCATTGAATCTGGAAGCACCTGCCTTGCACTTGTTCAGCATCTTGACGTAAAAAAGAACCTAAAAGTTGTTACTGTTTCTCCCCGTATAGTAACAATGCTTGCCGAAATTTCGGATACCTATAAAAACGATTTCGAAATCATATCGAGTGGAGGAATCTTGAATAGTTATAAAAACTTTTTTTTCGGACCCCATGCAAGAACGCTTTTTGAAGGGATAAAAGTTGACATTGCATTCGTGTCGGTTACTGCAATCGATCTGGAGGCTGGAGTTACGGCTGATAGTGCCTATGAGGCTGAGATCACCAAAACAATACTTGAAAAATGTGCAAAGAAGAGAATTGGACTCATCTACTCATCGAAATTCGAGAAAACATCCTTCGT
This sequence comes from uncultured Spirochaetota bacterium, assembly GCA_964347455.1. GTDB lineage: Bacteria > Spirochaetota > B62-G9 > B62-G9 > DRHN01 > JAGLSF01. Next base: position 27,304 of record CAYFYU010000028.1, read on the forward strand.
GAAGGTTACAACTGCAGATATTTTCGACGAAATCATTACTGACACAAATCTAAGTAGGAATATAATAGACGCCTATACAGATGCGGGAATAAAGATAATACCTGTCTAACCGATTGTTAAAACCTCCTTTTTTACATAGTAAGTAGGCAGGCTTTTGGGCCTGCCTACCTGTATAACCTATTAATACGCAGGAATGCCCCTTCTCTCTTCAGCTTCCTTTGCCCACTGCTTGTAATTATCCGGTGTGAGCAGCTCCACCTTCACCGGTACCTCTGCATCCTCATAGGTCTTTCCCTCTTCGAGTATCTCTTTGAGTACCCGCACGCTGTCGTACCCGATAAAGTAGGGTTGCTGTGCTACTGTCGCATGAAGAATTCCGTCCTCAATAGCCTGGAGCTCCTCGGGGTCTCCATTGTACCCCACAACAATAATGTCCTTGCCGGCCGCTTTTGCAGCATTTGCCCCTCCAACCGCCTCTCGGCCGCTGGCAAAGAATACGCCAACAATATCGGGAGCCGCTGACATGATCTGCTGCATTGTATCGAATCCGCCCTCGGCACTGGGAACAGCAACAACGATCTCAGATGCAACCTCATAGCCAAGCTCTCGGGCTTTATCCATGAAACCTTCACCGCGGTTTCGTGCATAGGTCCACTGGGGTTGAACCCTTCCAACACCGACTTTCCAGGTGTTGTTGGGATCGTCCTTCATCGTATCATGGATAAACTGCATTGCGAGCTGGCCACCCTCGTAATTGTTTGAAATGAGGAGAGCATTGACAGGGCCGGTCTTGCCGATATCAGCGCAGGTCACCGGAATATCTTGATCACGGGCATTTTGCACGGCAGGCCCAATTGCGCCTGGGTCAACAGGTGTGATAACGATGCCGTCTACCTTCTGACCCACGAGCGCATTGATGTCCTGAACCATCTTCTGAGGATCGCTGTTCTGGTCGATCATGATGTACTCATAGCCATAGTCCTCACAGGCATCCCGTACACCCTTTTCGAGATTCTGAAAGAAGGTAAACTCCATTGTCCAGAGAGAAAATCCAATGGTGATACCCTCTTTTTTCTCTTCACTACTGGCAAATAGAAAAGCAGGCAGGACAAAACACAGTGCCAGTGCCAAAACAAAAATCTTTTTCTTCATGATGGTACCTCCCTATCTGGTTTTTATTTCAATACCCCATTATACTACAGACTAATTTTTTGAAAACTATTTTTATGCTTCCTTCTGACCGAGAACGGTAAACTTTATTCTGTTCAACGACACGGCAAAGATAAGAACAAGCCCAATTGCCACAAACTGCCAGTAGGAGTCTACCTGTTTTAGCCCCAAACCGTTTTTTAGATAGGTTATGATCATTGCCGCAAAGAATGCCCCCGAGAGATTTCCCTTTCCACCCCCTAATACTGTACCGCCTAAAACGACAGCTGTAATGACCTGAAACTCGTAACCCTGGCCGAGCATACCGGGATTGGCGCTGCCGAGATTGGCGGTTATGACAACCGAAGCAATTCCAACAAACAGTCCAACCAGTGTAAACACAATGATCTTTACCTTGTCTATATTAATACCCGAGAGCATTGCCGCCTCTCTATTGGTCCCCACAGCGATGACATATCTGCCAAAAGGTGCCTTTCTCAATAGGAGCCACGCAACTGCATAGCAAAGGAGCATGAGAATAATAGCAAAAGGAATATTCACTATTTTACCATTACCGATAAAAAGCCAGAACTTGTTCTCTATATAAACAGGAGTATTGGTCGTATAAATATAGGCGAGAGAGCGATAGATAAACATCATACCTAAGGTAGTAATGAATGCGGGTATTCTGAGCTTCGTGATGAAAACTCCATTTACGAATCCGAGAAAGGAAGCAACAATCAAGGTAAAAAAAACTGCTCCTACACCGCCAATATACGGTATAAGCGAAGATCCCAAAACCCCCACCAACGAGAGCATTGAGCCGACAGATATATCGAAATCACCATTCATAATACAGAAAGCCATGCCAATGGCTCCGATTCCAATAAAGGATGTAAATCGAAATGCGCTTACTAAATTGAAAGTCGTCCGAAATGCAGGAGACAAAACGGAAAACACAACAAGGAGGCCGAAGAAGAGGGTTGGTAATACATAACTATCCAGTTGGCTTAAAAATCTCTCTTTCAGGTTTGATCGAATTTCTTTGCCCATTTTTATTCCTCAACGCTCAAAAAGCTCTTCTTTTAAAGTACTTATACCTTTATCCCCTTTGCCTTCAATATTTCGAGATACCGGGAGCGTATTCCATCAATGAACAATGCGAAGAGAAGGACCAATCCAACTGAAAGCATCTGATAAAATATCTGCACCCCTATCATATTTAGACCGTAGTAGATCATGGATATAAACACGCCGGCAAACAGGGTTCCCCATAGGTTACCCCTTCCACCTGCCAGACTCGTGCCGCCGAGGATCGTAACCGTAATTGCCACGAGCACAAAACCCGGAGACATGGTCGGAATGCCAATGAGAGCCTGCGAGGTGCGTATAGTCCCCGCAATACCAGCTGTAAACGAGACAAGCACAAATACAAATATCTTTATCAGGTCTACCTTCAATCCCGATATACGGGCTGCGCTCTCATTTGAACCGACGGCGCTTATGTGTCTCCCAAAGGGGGTATGATAGAGTATGAAATAAAAGAGAACGAACAAAACGACCATTATATAAATTGGATTGGGAACACCGAGTGTCTTTCCCGTCCCAACCTCCATAAAAACCTTTTGATGAATCACTATCTGTCTCCCACCAGCCACGATGAGAGCAACTCCTCTGATTATTGTCATCATTGCAAGGGTTGTAATAAGGGGATTCACCTTGAGCTTGGTAATAATCAGCCCGTTTATAAGTCCCACAAATGATGCAACAATGAGGGATATCAGTATCGCCAGAGGAATTCCAATCAATGGTATGAGGATTGAGAGAAAGACGCTGGTCAGGGCCATGACGGCGTCAACGGATAGATCGAAACCACCTGAGGTAATTGCTAGGGTCATGCCGAATCCGACAATTGCTCCATACGTACCCTGAGTAACGATATTCAGTATGGTATCGCCCTCCAGAAAATGGGGGCTCGCAATTGAAAGGATGACGCTTCCGGTAACGATGAAGATAAAAATGCCTATCTTTTCGTATAAATTTAAAAACTTAACCATTTAACCGTCCAGACCTTGATGGTGCACCATCAACACCTTTAATAAAAACATCTATAGGGCGGTATGCCCTATCTGGGCTGCGACGAGCTTCTCCTCATCCATGTTATCACGGTCAAATTCAGCCGCAATCCTCCCCTTGTACAGGACAATGCATCTATCCGGCAGGTTTACCAGTTCCGGGAGCTCCGAGGAAGTCATGATAATAGAAATGCCCCTGTTCGCCAGTTCCCGCATTATGCGGTGTATTTCAGCCTTGCCACCAACATCTATCCCGCGAGTTGGCTCCTGCAGAATGAGGACCTTGCAGTTCGTTACCAATGTTCTGCCAATCACTACCTTCTGCTGATTTCCCCCGCTCAGATAAATGATCTTCTGCCCGTAGTCAGCAAATTTTATATTGAGACTTTTATTTATTTCATTGAACTTTTCCTTTTCCCGCGAATCCTTGATAAATAATCCTCTCAAAAAAGTGAGGAGCTTGATAATGATAATGGTGATATTGTGAAGCACCGTCATATCAGGAAGCACGCCCGCATTTTTTCTGTCCTCAGTAACATAGCCGAATCCCAGCCCGATCGCATCCCGAGAGGTTCGGATTTCAACAGGTTCTCCCTCGAAAAAGATAGTACCTCCCTTCTTTGGTTCGACTCCGTAGAGCGATTTTAAGAGATGATGCACCCCGGACCCTATTACCCCTGCAAATCCGAGAATTTCACCCTTGTACAGTTTGAAGCTTACATCTTCAATATGATCGGCAATGGAATAGTTCTTCACCTCCATAACGAGCTCACGTTTTTCGTACTCCTTTATTTCTCCGGCAAAGTAATCCTTCACCACCTTGCCGACCATCATCTCGATTACCTCTCCCTCGGAGGTTTCCGAGCACACCTTTGTCCCGATTCTCCTGCCATCTCGTAACACCGTGATGCGATCCGCAAGCTCGAACGCCTCCTCCAGTCGATGGGAGATGTAGATAATCGATACTCCCTCCTGTCTCAAACCGTTGATTATTTCAAATAGTTTTTTGACTTCCCGTTCGGTAAGCGTTGCTGTCGGCTCATCCATAATAATGAGCTTTGACTCAAAGGAGAGTGCTTTCGCTATTTCCACCATCTGCCTCTCAGCGACGGGCAGGTCACTGACGTATTTCTTCGGATCGATCTGTGCCTCAAGACGGTCGAGAACCTCCTGGGCATCCGAATTGATCTGTTTCCAGTTAACGAAACGTTTTGCGATCCGCTTCGGCTCTCGTCCGATAAAAATATTTTCCGCAACCGACAGGTCTGGGATAAGGTTGAACTCCTGATAGATGATCGAGATACCACTCACCTGAGACTGATGAGTTGATGTGAAATACACCTGTTTATCATCAAACAGTATGGTTCCGCTTTCGAGCTCATACACCCCGCCGAGAATTTTGATAAGTGTGCTCTTTCCTGCCCCGTTTTCCCCCACCAGCGCGTGGACCTCCCCATACCGAACATCAAAATCTACATTGTCCACTGCAACCACTCCAGGAAAGGTCTTTGTAATGTTTTTCATCATGAGGAGATTCTGATCTCTGTTCATACTCTTTATACCTTAATTGCCACATTATATTGGCCTGAATTCCTTTGTCAACTTAATTCCTCTTTGGTATTGTAGTGTGGACATGAACATAAAAACCAATAGGGAATTTTTTTTTATAGATGAAGCAGTTTTAGAGAAAATTCGAAACTGGAATGATTATGCGTACAACATTTATGAACCTGATCAAACCATTGTTGTGCTCGGGAGATCGGCAAAACTCGAAGACGATGTCTATGTGGAGAACTGCAAGATCGATGGTGTTTCAATATTCCGACGAGCTGGGGGTGGTGGTAGTGTTGTTCTTTCCCGCGGTACAATCGTAATATCAGTTGCAGGGAAGAGCAATCTGGAGTTTCATCTCAGAGAACACATGAATGCAGTCAACCGCGTTATACTGCAAACCCTTCAAAAAAATGGGATTGAGGGACTATCCATAAGGGGTATATCGGATATCACCCTTGGTGAACACAAAATACTCGGATCTTCTCTGTACCGGAGGAAGGATCTTCTTCTCTATCAGGGATCTCTTTTAGTCTGCCCCGATCTATCACTCATTGAAAGATATCTAAAACACCCAAAAAAGGAGCCAGACTATAGAAGGGGAAGATCCCATATGGATTTTCTAAGCTCACTCTATAAGAAGGGTTATGAGGTTTCAATAGTTGAACTCATCGACTTGCTCAAAAAGGAATTCAACAAAAGATCGCCCTGGCCACCATCGGTGAATCTCATTTAGCCTCCCCTTATCGATCCATGTACCTGAGTTAATCCGACAACTATATGCACAAAAGGGTCTTTCTCAATTGATTTTTCTCCGTATTATTAATAGATTTTTTTTATGGCTGAACCCGAATCGAGAGAAAAATTACTCGAGATGATGGCTATAATTATTATTACCATAGCCATTGTCTTCATATTAAAAACCTTGCAAACAATATTTATCCCCATTGTTCTGGCAGTTTTTCTCTTTTATCTGTTCTCCCCCCTTGTTGAGTTGTTGAAAAAGATAAGGATCCCGCGCGTTGCATCATTCTTTATCATACTGGCAATAATCAGTGTAATCGGCAGGTACTGGGTACAGATACTGATCAACAATACAAGGGAATTCATCGCATTCTACCCAACACTTGAGAGCGAATTTATAGAAACCATCCGAAGATTATTGAAAAATTACTTGAATATTGAGGCAACAGGACTATCCGATATTCTGCAGCACGCGAGAACGCGTGAATTTCTTTCCTCAGCTGTAAATATCTCTCTCGGGTTTGCCGGAAAATTTCTCCTGACACTCCTCATACTTCTGTTCATCTATTTGACCTCCAGCAATTATCCGAGGATCATTAAAAAGGCATTTGCATCAAACTCAAAGAGGCTTGGTGATATACTTGAAATTATTAGAAACATCAATTACCAGATTACACAGTACTTTCTCGTCAAAACGCTCATCAGTGCAGGCACAGGTCTTCTTACTGGTATTGCCTGCGCAATTATCGGTATAAAGTTTGCCGTTCTTTGGGGATTTGTGGCATTTCTGCTCAACTATATACCCTATGTTGGCTCTCTCGTTGCAATAATATTCCCAATTTTTCTCTCCGTGTTACAGTTTCCCAATTCCTGGATGCCCCTCATTGCCGGTATCACCCTGATCATCATACAGCTCTTTATGGGTAATTACCTCGACCCTGAGATGATGGGTAACCGGTTCAATCTGTCACCCATTATTATTATATTTTCACTCTTCTTCTGGGGCTATGTGTGGGGATTCGTCGGAACCTTTCTTGCGGTACCCATAACTGCTACAATAAAAATAATTATACAGAATATCGAGCCACTCAAACCTGTTGCTGTTTTAATGAGTAAAAGGGCAGATTAGGCAGGTTTTATGGTAACGGTTTTTCCAAATCTGAATGCCTCTTCCTCTGAAGCAAAGGATTGCTGATCGATAAGATAGCATCCCTGTTTTTCCATATCATTCATGAGAGCAACCAGTGCCTTGCGTTCACCCATGCCTCCTTTTGCGACAAATGCAATTGAACGTTTACCTGAAACTACACTCAGTTTGCTGAGCACATCATTCAACCGCTTTGGAGTTCTGGGCTTAAATGCAGCAGTTACGAAGGATCCTACTAAAAGAAGCTTGCATCCCGCAAGTCCTGTAAATGATTCTGCATTATCAGGAAAAATCTTGACTGACTGGCCCTGTTCCTCGAGTCCCCTCTTTAATCCTTCGGCCAGTTTTGCAATGACTTTTTTTTCCGTTGAGTATATTATTCCAACAAGCACCTCTTCTGCTCCCTTTTTTATCGTACTATAGTAATTTGTATTGGTAAAAAAATCAACAATGAACCGGTAAAATGATACAAAAACTATCAAAATCTAAACACGCTTCTACTATCACTGTTACGTTAAACCCAGTACTGGATAAAACACTGCTGGTCCAAAATTTCGAGGCTGGTAAAACATTCATCGCGGATCGTTCGGATAACTTCGCAGGAGGAAAGGGGGTTAATGTATCTCGAGCGCTGTTAACATTTGGAGTTCAATCGATAGCCACCGGAATCATTGGGGACAGTGGAAAGGATACCTATCTTGCCATTTTATCGGGAGAAGAGATCCGTCACGATTTTTTATCCACAGACGGCTATGTTCGTACAAATGTTACGATAGTTTCGGGCAGTGGAAAACACGAAACCCATATCCGTGAAAAAGGTCCGTACGTCTCTTCAGCGATGATTTCCAAAATCAAATCAAAACTGAAAAAATTAGTAAAGAATGAATTCGACCGGGAGGGTACCATGATTGTTCTCTCGGGCAGTCTCCCAGCAGGACTTCCGATCGGCACCTATAATGAGCTGATCGGTTCGTTAGAGGGATATGGCTGTTCGATTTTTCTCGATGCTTCTTCTGAAGCTTTATGCGAGGGTATCAAAGCAAAGCCCCTTTTTATCAAACCAAACGAACAGGAAGTTGATGATGTGCTGGGTTTTTACCCAAAATCAAGGCAAGATTTTATTAGGGCATTTAGAATGTTTCATGATATGGGAATCAAACAGGTTATGATATCGAGAGGGAAAAAGGGCCTCTTTTATTCTGTGGGCGATAGAATCATCAGTGCATATGTGAATGTTGACAATTCGATCAACACCGTAGGTTCCGGAGATGCCGCAGTTGCTGGTTGTGTGCTCGGTTCCATGAACAACCCGACTCCCGAAGAAACGGCCCGGCTTGCCTGTGCGATGGGGAGTGCAAACACTCTGATCACTGGAGCCTGTAATATTAAAAGAGAGGATGTTTCGATGCTCTACGACAGAGTCACGATCGATTATCTATGATGGCCTAGGGCCACCCATTTTTGACCTGGCTATTTTTCTCAGTTCAATGATATCATGATTTCGCAACAGCAGGTTCGCAACAAAAAATATGAACAACCCAGCAGCAATAATCGCGACGGTCAGCAGGGCATTGTATGCCCTGCTTAGGTTCATCAACTCTCTAAACACCCTGAGTAAAAAAAGGAGTACCCCCGCCATGCAGATTGCCGAACCAGTGCATTTTGCGAGAGCACTCCATACACTGCGATCCACGATCCGTCCCACCCGTAAGCCCATGATATAGAGAAGAGAAAAAAAGTTGCAGAAGGATGAAATGGTTCCCGCCAGTGCAATGCCGCCGAGTCGCAAGGGCTTCGAAAGAAAGTAGCAGAGCACGATATTTATTATCATCACTGCCGCAGCAACATAGACCGGCGTTTTCGTATCTTTCAAGGAGTAAAACATCTGGACCACAACTCGCGTTCCCCCAATACCAATGAGACCAATTGCATGGAAGAGGAGCGCATAAGCCACCATATCAACTGATTGAGCGGTAAATCTACCATACCTGAATAGCATCGTGATAATCTGATATCTGAGTATTATAAGTCCGAACGTAGCCGGAAGTGTTATAAGGAAAATCAGACGGAGTGCAAATTTCAAACTTTCTTTCATTCCCTCAAGTTCACCCCTGGATGCCTTCTCTGAAAGAACCGGTAAAATCACCGTGGAGAGAGATATGACAAAAATACCGAGCACAAGCTCAACGAGCGTGAGGGAAAAGCGAAGGGCTGCAACCGATCCCTCCTCCAGAAATGCGGCAATGAATTGCGAGACCAGCGCATTAATCTGATACACCCCTGCTCCAATTGCACCCGGAACCATCAACAGTAAAACCTGCCTTACTCCCTCGTTACGAAAATGGCTTCGAAAACGATAGCTGATACCCCGCCTTCTTAAAAATGGCCATTGAAAGAAGAATTGTATAATACCTCCGAGTATGACTCCCAAGCCTAAGGCATAGGCAGGATCTGTCAATCGATTGCCCAAAATAAAACCCAGTGAAATAATGGAAATGTTCAGGAGTATCGGAGTTGTTGCAGAAGGAAGAAATATCTTATGGGCATTCAAAATCGCCTGAGAGAGAGCCGCAAGGCTTATGAAAAGGATATAGGGAAACATGAGGCGGGTAAGGGCTATGGTGAGCTCAATTTTCCCCTCGGCCTTTGCAAACTCTGGCAGGAAGAATCGCAGTAAAGGGGCAAGGGGAACGGCGATGGCAACGATACATATGAGAATAAGGAAAAGCAGGGTGAAGAAGCTATAGACAAAATCTTCGAGTTTTTCTCTATTCTGTTGCTCCAGATGATCCGATATTACCGGCACAAATGCTGCCATGAGGGCACCTTCACCAACAAGCCGGCGTAAAAGATTGGGAAATAGAAAAGCAAGGGCAAACGCATCAGAGCTTCCAGATGTGCCGAGAAGATATCCCCGGAGCCATTCACGCATAAGACCAAATATTCTCGACACAAATGTTACCACACTCATGCCGAAAGCTGATTGTACGATTTGATCTCTTTCCATTTCACCTGTTCGTTACAATTGCCCAGCAAAATGGCAGGCGGCGTAGTGATTTTCCCTGTGCTCTAGCAATGCAGGCATCAATTCACCGCATATCGCAGGGAATCCTTTTTTCTGGTAAAGGAGACAGCTATTCTTGTATACACACCCACTTTCTGGGAAACCGATAAAAAAAACGGAGCTTCTCGGATGCCAGAGATGCTTCGTGTAAGGGTGAAGGGGATTACCAGTTATATATCTTTTCGGAGCACTTTCGACAATTTTCCCCCTGTACATAACCATGACATAACGACTGAGCATTTCAACCATTCTTAGATCATGAGATATAAACAGTATCGCCGTTTTTTCCTTTTCCTGAATTTCAACGAGCAAATCGGCCATCTGCGACTGTATTGACATATCGAGCAGCGATAAGGGCTCGTCAGCTATGATTAGCTTTGGATCGATTGAAACTACCCGAGCAATATCGAGTCTCTTCAACTCACCGCCGGAAAGATTTCCCACAAAATTATAAAGAATACCTCTGCTCAGATTAACGCGGGAAACGAGCTCATACACGTATTCTTTGATTTCACGAAGTTTCATCTCATTGTAGAGCCGTATTGCCTCCCGCAATGCATCGAACACTCTCATTCTTGGATTGAATGCTGATTTTGAATCCTGAAAGATCATCTGAAAATTCTTGCGCAGTGGTCGTATCTCTCTTTGGGTAAGAGGACTCAGATCTCTGTCCATATAATAAATCGAGCCAGAATCTGCATCGATCAGGCGGAGGAGCACTCTTCCAACCGTTGTTTTCCCACATCCCGACTCTCCAACGAGACCGACCGTAACGCCTCTTGCGACTGAGATGCTGATATCATCACATGCTTTGACTATATTATCCTGTCGTTTTCCAGAAAAATATTTGAATAATCGACGCCCTTCCAGTACAGTTTCCAATTATACTCCCTCTTACTTTTCATTAACGGTAATAGAGGTAACACCGAATGAAATGGCCCTGTGATACTTCTATGAGATCAGGACAAACTGATTTACACTTTCTCCTTATCTTCCCCTTTGCATAGGGGCACCTGTCTAAATAGGGACAACCCAAAAATCCTAATTTATTGTCAGGTACTGTACCACTTATTACAGAAGGTCTCCTCCCTCTTTTAATGTCTGAATCAGTCGGCATAGAGGAGAGAAGTGCCTCAGTGTAGGGATGTTTATAGCCCAGTATTTTTCTTCCTATTACATTTCTCTTATTCCCGCTTTCAACCACGATTCCAGCATACATGACAACGATATCAGTTGCGATGAGTCCGACTATCCGAATATTGTGTGATATAAGAATGAGCGTCAAATGCATCTGCTCCATAATCGACCCGAGCAAGTCGATAGTTCTATACTTATTGGTTGTATCGAGTCCAGATGTAGGCTCATCAGCGATAAGCAGTCGTGGTTTTGAAGCAAGAGCTATGGCAATAATCACCCTTTGCGCCATTCCGAGAGAAAGGGCTCCTGCATACATCCCCATAATATCACGTGGATTATAGAGCCGTACCGCTTTAAACAGATCCAGAGCCATGTTTCTGATTTCAAGCTGTCCGGCTTTCGTTTCGTAGAACCTTTCAATTGTTTTCTCAAGCTGCAGACCAACCGGTATAAAGGGGTTGAGGCTCTGAACAGGATTTTGAAATATCATGGAAATATTCTTCCCCCTCACATTCTCCATTATTCTGCTGTAGCGCCTGAGCCATTTTTCGGAATCTTTTATTATTGTAAAGGGATTTTCTTGAAACATAACGTAGCGATCGAGGCCATAGAACAGATCAAACATATCACCTTCTCTGAAATGTCCAGTCCCATTTCCACCCCTTTTAATAGCACGTATTATTTCACGAACACCCTCCCTTTTGGGTTTAAAAAAAAATTGCCCGTTTATTACACCAGGTTCCGCATTGACCAAACCCATCATTGAGAGAGCAGTAACCGTTTTCCCGCACCCTGATTCCCCAACTATTCCGAGAACAGAGCCCTCTTCTACAGGAAATCCAACATCCTCCACTGCCCTGATGAAACGTTTGTCTTTTTGATCATAGAAATATACCCTGAGCCTTTTAAGATTAACGATGAATGACATCAGCGTAAAACCTTTTCATTGTAAATAGAGTTCAATCCATCTCCAAGTAGATACAAACCCATTATCGTTACCAGAATCATAATTGCAGGGATGGTGGAGAGCCATGTCTTGCCCTGAAAAAAGAAATCCGTGCCCATTGCAACCATGTTGCCCCAACTCGGTAATGGCTCCTGGACACCGATACCTAGATAGGAAAGGGCGGTTTCAATAAGAATAGCTTCACCCATTCCGAGTGTTGCATGAATAATAAATATCGATTTTGAAGATAACCAGACGATATGTTTAAAAATAATACTCATCTGTGAGAGTCCCAGTGCCTTTCCAGCCTCAATAAATCGCTGCTTTTTCAATACCTCCACTTTTGCCTTTACATAGCCGGTGATTTTAGGAATGCTCGTAATTCCTACAAAGGTCATAATGAGGAATATAGACGGATTGAAAAGCACAATAATGATAAGAATGAAAATAAGCCGTGGAATGGAATCAATCACATTGAGGAAGTAGAAAATGATTTTCGAAGACACCTTTGGATAGAATCCGGAAAGTACGCCGAATAATAGACCGAAAGCTATTGAAATAGTAATCGATAGTAAACCGGGAAGAAAGAAAGCTTCGGTCCCCTTGACAATTCTAGAGAATATATCACGACCGAGAAAATCCGTACCGAACAGATGCTCGAAGCTGGGAGAAAGAAACATTCGTGCAATATCGACTTCCATCGGATCCTTAATGAAACTGTTGGTAATCGAGATCATGAAGAAAACAACTAAATAGGCAACAACGAATAGGCCAAATCCAACGTACACTGTGTCCTGTACACTTTCCCTTCTATAAATGGGAACATGAAACTCCTCGAGATCTACCTGTTCATCTTCAAAATAAAACCGTTTCATCTCTCATTTCTCTCCAGGATTAAAAATATAGAGCAGAATCTCTTTGATGATCATTCCGGCACGAACAACAAGAACGGAAAGAAAAGCTACAACGATAAGCACAGGTAAATCACGATTAAGGGTCGCCTCGAAGGCGAGCCTCCCCATACCAGGCCAGTTGAAAACATGCTCAACTATTACCGCACCTCCAATTAAAAAAGGAATTTTTGAGCAGACGATTGAGACAATTGGAATAGCAATGCCCTCGTTAATAGAGCTCGACAATACCGATTCGCCCCGTGCCTTCGATGCGACAACATAATCCGTCGACATTACCCTTCCCAGTTCCGATGTAATAAGTCTAACCATCTCACTTATTGAATCATTCCCCAGTCCCAGTACAAGTATAGGAAGTACATAGGAGAGGAAACGGTATTTCCCAGCAGAGCTTTGAGGATAATAAATTGGAAGAAATCCGGTGTAGCGTGATACGAGAAAGAGAACGAGATATCCGAAATAGAAAACTGGTATGGAAGATACAACATATGAGAAGATGGTGAGAGGCCAGGAATAACCTCTGAATCGCCTGTAGGAAGAGAAAATACCAATAGGCACCGCAATAATCATGGAGATACTAATCGCACCTACGGTTAAAACGAGAGTGTTTTTAAAAGCGGGAAAGACAATAGTATTTATATCGATTCCAGATACAATCGAGGTTCCAAACTGAAAGGTAAATAAGCGTTTTAAAAGTTCAAGCAACTCGCTTAACCCTTCACCTTTTCCAGGGAAAATACCAGGCATTATGTTGAAGAGTAAGAAGAGGAGAGTGGTTACTCCGATTATGAGTATTATGGTATAAAAGACTTCTTTGAAAAACAATCGAAGGGCACGGACCATACCCTATTCCTCTCTCTTGATATACCAGTCCTTTATGTAGGTAAAGAATCGGGTAGGATGAATTTCAATTCTACGTACCTTTCGATTGAATGCAGCGTAATTTGTCAAGGTCCATAGGTAGGTGTATGGTGCATCTTCTGCAAGGATTTCGTGGAGCCTCTTGTAAATTGTGCGCTTTTTCTCAATATCGAGCGTGGCTCCCGCTTCATCAATGAGCGCATCTACTTCAGGGTTCCGGTATGCACCAAAATTATTTTTCCCAGGTCCAATTTCCCGGGAATGAAAAAGAGAAGAAATATCAAAGGAATCGTCAAAGAGCCAATCTGCATAAATGATATCGAACTCATTATCAACAAATACCGCCTCAGTCCACGACTTCCACTCAAGCCAGCGTATATCAATATCGATTCCCACCGCCTTCAGATAATTCTGGAAGGAGAGTATTACCCGCTTTGTGGTCTCGTTTTCCTTTGAAATAGGCACGACCATCTGAAATGTCAGCGAATAGCTGCCCCGCCTTCGAACTCCTTCCTTCGTTCTCTCCCGAAATCCAGCCTTATCGAGAAGTCGGTTTGCTTCATCAGGTGAAAAGGGAATAGGATCAATATCGAGATTATAGGCCCAGCTTCCAGGTGCAAAGGGTCCCGAAACGAGCTGACCCTTACCCTCAAAAAACGAATCGAGCATCTCCTGCCGATTGATGGCGTATGAAATCGCCCTTCTGACCTCCCTTATTGCGAGGACGGGATTTCTGAGGTTGTAGCCAAAAAATGAATAGGACAATGTACTGTAGGGGTTAAGCTCGAATCGTGCGTCACCCTGAATCTCTCCTATATCTCGAGGGGGCACCCTCACCTCAAGGTCTATCCCTCCAAAGAGGAGTGTCTGTGTAATGATGTTTTGATCAGCAAACGGTCTCATAATAACTGTCTCAATTGATGGTATTCCGAGATGATATACTTCATTGGCATGCAGAACAATTTCCGAAGCCGGGCCCTTCTGCGAGACAAATCGATAAGGCCCAGTACCGATAGGATGTTTGTACAGTTCGATCTCCTCATCACCTCGAAGGTATTCGTAATTCTCAACCGTAAACGAGGGAATGATCTTAAAGCTAAATCGTCCTAAAACTCCGAGCATCGGTTTCTTCAATTTAAAAACAAGTGTATAATCATCGATTTTTCTAACGCTTTCGATGAAATTATATCGAGCCTGTAAAGAGGTTACGGTATTGGGATGCATCATGATGTTAAACGTTTTTACCACATCATCGGCGGTGAATGGTTTTCCCGTCTTCTCTCCAGGTAAGGGGTGCCAACGTACATCATCCCTCAAAAAGAACGTGATGCTCTTCAGGTCACTAGAAATCTGCCACCTCTGAGCGAGGTCACCCTTAATCTCTCCGTCAAAACTATAGTAAACCAAAGACCCGTATATGAGTTCTATCAAACGTATTGAGATCGAATCGTTGGCGAGAATCGGAACGAGCCGTGTCGGGCTTCCATATTCTCCATAAATGAGCGTTTCATCTTCACGGGCAAAAGCTGCAGGAGCTATGAGAAAACCTATCAGCAGCAAAAGGAAAAAATGGTTTTTTATTTTCATTTTTTTCCCCATCCATATATTTTGATACGGATTTAACCATCTATTCAATGAGAGCTTCGCCAATCCCCTTCTGTTTATAGGAGTAAACCGATTGAACGGCATCCTGTAATGGCCTTACACCTGAGAAGCTCTTGCTCAAAGAAAAAAGTATCTCGAGGCTTTCAGAAAAATCATCCCTGCTATAATATACATACGAGAGTTTCAATAAAAAGGCTGGGTCATTTGTTTCAATCTTGTTCTTGTTGCCCTTATCCCTCGCTTTTTCTAGATAGTACAGGGCCCTCATATTTCTACCGGTATAGAATGAAATCTCTCCCAGAAGTGCTGAATCTCTCCTCGTCCTATCCCAATCTGTTTCATAAACATAGGCTTCTACCTCATTGACTATGTCTCGAATCCACTCATAGTTCACACCTGATGAAATGATAACCTTCAACATTTCCAGCAAAAATGAAGGTTTTCCATAGATCTTTTCAATCTCCCTGCGTATGACCTTATCTCCCCTCCGTTCCTTTCCAGACAGATAGTATATGGATGTTTCACAGGCCATTGCACGGATCATGGTGAGAGAACTGCTCACCGATAGTTTCCGTGCGTGTTCCGTATATTTAAGACTTTTTTCAAAGTCCTCGAGATAGAGATACATCTGGGCTACATAGTAGGAGGAAAAACTTGCCAATTCTCCAGAGGAAGCGGTTACAATAGGCTCGAGATTCTTAATGGATTCACCGAAAAGAATTTTACTGTAACTATCCAGAACCGCTAAATCATAGAATCGAATGTCCGTTCTTTCCTCGGGTTCAT
>CAYFYU010000029.1:0-6249 GCA_964347455.1 uncultured Spirochaetota bacterium
CTCTCCTTAATATATACCTGGAAACGTCTGTCTTCTTTCTTTTTCCTGTCATAAAATCTTATGGGGACAAATGTAGCAAAAAGAAATGTAAGTGAGAGGAGTGCAGGGATCAACTCTTCTCTTCCGTTCATTGATAAAGAATTGATGAGGAATTTCCCTACATAATACCCGACAACCAAAGCAATAAGAGGCAGGAGATAGAGAATAAATGCAGACTGAATTATAATACCTGGTCGAAAACCCAGGATTACACGATCACCAATATTAACCGGTTTTATGGTATTAGCCTGAATCGTCATTTCAGTATCAGAAATTCTTGTACAGAGACGACAGCGTTCACACCCCTTGGTTGCCTGAATCTTTACGATTGCTTTATTTCCCTGTATTGAGGTTACCTCGCCTTCCTCTCCATGAACACTACTACTGAACATCGACCTCTCCCTCAGAAATTACCGCTGCTTTCCTTTTAAAACCGGGAACTTCCTCAGAAACTCTGATTACCTTTGTCGGACATCGTTGTGTTGATTGTAACGGCTCTTTATGTACAGAATAATCGACAACCGCTAGATTGTCGATTACCTTGACGGCGCCGGTATCGTCATCCTTTTCACAGATTTTACACGCGATGCACCCTGCCGAACAAATCTTCCTCACCACCGGTCCCTTATCATGGGATCGGCAGTAAACATGTACCGCTTCATCAACGTCGGTAAGACCCATGATGTTCCGCGGGCAAGCCAGAACGCACTCCCCGCACCCTGTACATTTCTCAAGTATAACTACGGGGAGTCCATTATCATCCATATACATAGCGTCAAATGGGCAGGCCAGAACACAGTCACCATATCCAATACACGAATAGAGACATGCCTTTTCACCTCCGACAAGGTGTGCCGCCTCACAGGTTTTTATACCCGTATAGACTCTGTTTCTCGTGGCCTCCTTCAGCCCACCACTGCAGAAAACACGCGCTTTTTGTGGTGTTTCAGCAACAGCTTCCTCAAGCCCAAGAATTTCGGACAGTTTTGCAACCACCTCCGCACCGCCTGGCTTGCAGCCGGTGACCGTAACCTTCCCTTCAGCAAGAGCATTTGCAAAGCTGCCGCAGCCGGCAAATCCACAGACACCGCAATTTACCCCAGGCAACACCTCGAGAACCTGTTCTACCCGCGGATCCTCTTTTACAGCAAGCTTTTTATCCGCAACAGCGAGTATTACTGAGAGGAACAGTCCAACACCGCCCATACTCGCAAGTGATATTAAGATCACCGAAATATTCATCACCCCTCCCTTTACTAAATACCCCTGTAACTAATATAACCTTTGAATCTGTTCAATGGCGACGAATTCGTTGCTGGCTTCGCCATAAACGAATTAAACAGAAATTAAACCGGCAAACCCCATAAATGCAAGTGCCAGCAGACCTGCAATTATCAGTGTAATTGCAGCTCCCTTTAATGGCTCAGGTACATCGGCAAGGTCAAGCTCTTCCCGAATTCCTGACATGATAACCAGAGCGAGGGTAAATCCGATTCCAGCACCGATGCCGAACACTATATTTTCAATGAATGAGTAATCTCGAAGTGCTCCAAATAGCGCAAGTCCCAGAATTGCACAGTTAGTTGTGATCAGTGGCAGGTATATACCAAGCGTATCGTAGAGTGTCTTCGAGGTTTTTCGTATAAACATTTCCACAAACTGAACTAGAGAAGCGATAACTATGATAAACGAAACATACTGCAGGAAAGGCACATTGAAGGCGATGAGAATATAGTTATTGATAAGCCATGTAATTGCCGCAGACAGGGTCAGTACAAAGGTGACGGCAAATCCCATACTGACGGAAGACTCGATTCGCTCTGAAACACCAATAAAAGGACAGATACCAAGAAAGTATGACAGAACAAAATTATTTACAAGTACTGCTGATATAAAGATAAGGATAACTTCCACTCAATACCTCCCCTGCGAGTATATTACTATTGTGATCGCTTTTCCTTTAATCTCCTGTCGATGCTATTTTTCGCACCGAGCATGAGCCCCAGTGTGATGAACGCTCCCGGGGGGAGCAGCATGACAATCCAAGGCTCAAAGTTCTTTCCAAGTATACTGTATCCAAAAAACGTTTTCATCCCCAATATCTCACGAATACCACCAAGAATAATGAGTGTTACGGTAAAACCAAAACTTACTCCCAGAGCATCGACTACAGACAACCAGACCTTATTTTTTGATGCAAATGCTTCAGCCCTACCGAGTATTATACAATTAACGACAATGAGTGGGATAAAAGGTCCGAGAGCCTTGCTCAGGTCTAGTAAATAGGCTTTGAGAAACAGATCAACCATTGTAACGAAAGTCGCGATTATCACTATAAAAGTAGGGATGCGTACCTGCTTCGGAATAATGTTGCGTACTATGGACACAATGAGACTCGATCCGGTGAGAACAAAAACTACGGCAAGCCCCATGGTGAGACCATTTATAGCGGAGGTTGTTACAGCAAGGGTCGGACACATTCCTAAAAGCATGACAAGGATAGGATTTTCCTTCCAAAAACCCTTCAAAAATTCTGCGCTTCCGGTTTTTTTCGTATCATCTTCTGCCATGGATATTTTTTTTCCCCTTTCAGGGCTTTCAGCCTTTCAAGACTTTCAGCCTTTCAAGACCTAAAGTGCCTCTTGAAGATTTTTTATATTTCTATTTATTATTGACACGACGGAGCGCGAAGAAATCGTTGCCCCAGTTATAGCCTGAATATCAGTTGGTTTCTCAGGTGCTTTATTCTTAACATAACCGATAGCAGGTTTAGTCTCAATGCCCCGAAATTGTTCCTGAAAGGAATCTTCGGAAATTCTTCCGCCCAGTCCAGGTGTTTCAACTTGCTCTAGTACACTGATACCTGTAATCTCTAAAAGGTCTGGCGTTAACCCGACCATGAGTTTTATTACACCCTGATACCCATTTCCCTGCGCTGGTAATGCATATGCGACAACTGTTCCCGAGGAATCGAGACATTCAAAAAATTGTATCCCGCTTTTTTCATTTTCTTCGTACCGTTCAATACCGGGTACCACTTTGAATATCGATCTCCTCTGCTCTTCCAGCATATTCAACTCAATAAGAGGGGCACTAAACAGATAGACCAGTGATAGCACACCCCCTGAAATACACGCAAAGAGGGTTAGTATGAGGATCATCTTCAGTCTTCTATTCATCTCGAGCTCCCGTACCAAAAATTCGCGGTTTAGTACCCCTATTGATCAAAGGTACCAGGGCATTCATGAAAAGTATTGCATACATCACACCTTCGGCCAATCCTCCGAACAGTCGAATTACAATGACAAGAGCACCGATTCCAATGCCGAAAAAAACACAACCCTTTTTGGTTATCGGAGAGGTCACCATATCCGTTGCCATGTACAGAGCTCCTATCATTAAGCCGCCTGCAAAAAGGTGAAATAATGGATCGGGATATTTTGTCGGATTGATAATGTAGAATATTCCTCCGAGAACCACAACTGTTGTAAATATAGAGGCAGGTATTCGCCATTTCACGTATCGTTTCGCAATGAGGTACACTGCACCAATTATGAGCAATAACGCGCTTGTTTCACCTATCGAACCTGGAATTCTACCGAGAAATAGTTCAGAATAGGGTGTCATAATTGCATCAAACTTCATCCGGGCGAGTGGTGTAGCACCGCTGACGGCACTTACTCCAATGCGGGGATCCATCCAGCTCGTGATCTGTACTGGGTAAGCTGCTGCAAGAAAGGCTCTGCCGATAAGAGCGGGATTGAATATGTTGTAACCGAGACCGCCGAAGATCTGTTTTCCGATTACTATGGAGACAACTGCTCCGAGAACGACGCCATAGAAGGGAAAACGAGGCGGGAGAACCATTACAAGCAATATTCCAGTGAGCACGGCACTTCCGTCGTTGATTGAAAGCGGTCTCTTCCTCCAACGGACCACGGCCCATTCCGCTACTACACAAGTCGCTACTGAAACAACATACATGAAAAGAACATATAATCCGAATTGATAAATACTAAAGGATACCGCAGGAATAAGCGTGACAATGACGCTCACCATGATCCTCTGAACCGTGTCAGGACTCTTTATATGCGGTGAAGTCGAGAGTATAAGTGCGTCGGCTTCCTTTCCCATTTATACGTTCTCCCTTGCCTTGAGCTTACGGAGTTTCATTTTGGCCGTTTTTATCCACTGTACAATCGGTCTTTTGCTGGGACACACATAGGTGCAGCAACCGCACTCAATACAATCATTGACCCCGTACTGTTCGGCCAGTTTCCAGTTTTGCGCTTCCGCAATAATTGAAAGTCGCGAGGGTATGAGATAAACAGGGCAGGCTTGCACACAAAAGGTGCACTTGATACAGGGCATATGCTCCTCTTTCATGTATTCTTCTTCCTGCAGGAGAAGCACGCCAGATGTACCCTTGATAACCGGTACATCGAACGTAGGTTGCGCTATACCCATCATTGGCCCGCCAATCACGAGCTTGCCAACCTTTCCCACGATGCCTCCCGCCTGATCAATGAGACTCTGGAGCATCACACCAATTTTTACAAGGTAATTTCCCGGATTATTTACGCCATTACCGGTTACCGTTACAACCCTATCGATCAGAGGTTTTCCATCTCGTACCGCCTCACACACAGCCAGAGAAGTACCAACATTGGATACCACCACGCCAACATCCATCGGAAGTCCACCTGAAGGCACTTCTCTACCGAGGAGAGCTTTTATAAGAACCTTCTCTGCTCCCTGCGGATATTTCGTTGCCAATACCTCGACACCCCCGGAACCATCCTTCAACTTGCCCTTGAGATTTTCAATAGCGTCGGGTTTGTTGTCCTCTACCGCCACTATGGTTCGTTTTACACCGAGAATCTTCGCAATCATCTTCGCGCCGAGAAGTACATCCTCTGCCCTTTCAAGCATAACTCTATAATCGGCCGTGAGATAAGGTTCACACTCAGCACCGTTTACTATGAACGTGTCGATTGATTTATCCTTTGGTGGGGAAAACTTCACATGCGCGGGGAAAGTTGCACCTCCCAATCCCACGATGCCAGCATTTTGAATCCGCTCGAGCATCAATTTTACATCAATTTTATCCGGCTCAGAACCAAGGGGTTTCATGTATTCTTTTAAATCCTCGTCATTGGTCTCAATGATAATTGAAGGCGTATTAAAACCAAGGGGATGCAGTGTCCTTTCAATTTTCTTTACCTTCCCCGAAACGGGAGAGTGGACCGGTGCAGTGACAAAGGCATGGGTCTCTCCGATCACTTGACCTTCCTTGACCGATTGGCCTACTTCAACCGCTGGTCCACAGGGTGCACCAATATGCTGAACGAGGGGAACAGTAAGTATCTCAGGTACATCGGCACGTTGAATTGCACTCTTCATGGCCAGTTCTTTCATATATGGAGGATGCACCCCTCCCCTGAAGGTTGATATTCTCATTTAATATCTCCAAAATTATACTGGTCGGTGGTGCCAACTCGCCAGTTTACTGGCGCTAATTCCTTATTTACTATTGCCACTTATCCACCAGCGCAATCATGTCGCATACGCTCAAAAATGAGTGTTAACTTGTTATATTGCAAGATGTTAATTATTGACCTTTATTAGTTATATAAAAAATCCCTATTATTCACCACTCACTAATTAGCAAGATTTATCTAAAGGATATAGAGGAAAGAATGTACTAGCATATTCTCGATTTTATAAAAAATCAATGAAATTTTACCTCCATAATATCCAGACAAAGATATACGAACCAAAGGTTGCTGCCAGTGTAAAGGGAAGACCTATTCTACCAAACTCTCTTAAGCCGATCGTATACCCTTCTTTTTTAAGAATGGAAACTGAAACCACGTTTGCAGATGCTCCAACATGTGTGATATTACCTCCAAGACAGGAACCGATCAGTAATCCGAAAACAAACAGGTATGGCTGCAGACCCAGGTTCGACGCAATGATATTTGCAACAGGAATCATTGCTGTAATATAGGGAACGTTATCAACGAATGCGGAGATGAGGACCGAAGCCCATACAAAAAAGGTATAGACGACAAATGTGTTATTACCCAGAAATCGCTGAATGAGAACTGCAATGTCATTCATCAGTCCAGCTTCCGAGAGGCTTCCAACGAGGAGAAATATAGATGCAAGAAATATCCAATTTATAGATTATAGAATATTTAATAGTAC
>CAYFYU010000029.1:6259-7740 GCA_964347455.1 uncultured Spirochaetota bacterium
CAAGGTATCAAAATCGATTTTTTTCAATACCTCCTTCTTCGTACAAGCTCCACAACGAGCATACCAGATTTCGCTGACCACTCCGAGAGCCATACAGATGATTCCACCAAAATAGGAGAAATCTGGATCAATCAATGAGGAAACTGCGAGCAAACCTATCATTAGAAGAACGATAATGCTGGGAAACAAGCTCTTTACAGCAGGTTTCTCTACAGGTATGACCGGATTTTTAAAACCACGATAGAAAAGGTAGAGCACAACAAAAGAGATTAATGCACCAACCTGTACTGCAAAAAAAATTCCCGCAGTGCCCCTCAGAAAGAAAAACTGATTAAAATTCATTTTCATATAGCCCGCTAGTATCATGCTTGGAGGATCACCGATAAGTGTTGCAGTTCCCTGAAGATTTGCCGATATGGCAATCCCAATGAGAAAGGGAACCGGGGATGTATGCTGTTTTTTTGCTACGGCAAGCGCTATCGGAGCAACGATGAGAACAGTTGCAACATTTTCAATAAATGCTGAGAGAAAACTGGTCATAATACATATTGAAAGTACTGCCATGCCTATATCTCTTGAGCGCTTCACAAGCATATGTGCGATAAGAGCAGGAATCCCCGATTCGATAAATGCTTCGGCAATGAGGAGGGTACCGAGAAAGATGCCCAGTACATTCCAGTTAATGGCTTTCACGATAAATCTCAGGATTTGCCCTGTTGATTCCGCCCTGACAAGACCATACACGATTACAAGAAGGAAGGCACCTATTCCGGCAAAATAGGTTTTTTTTCTGGTAAATGCGATGATTCCAATATAAGATAGCAGAAATATAATTATGACTGGAATCTTATAGCCCATAATTAATTCGTGGTTAACATGGTACCATACAAGAACTTGGATTTTCCCCATTGTACCCAAATTTGCTAGACTAGGAAACTATTTTTGATCAAAGTTCAGATCGACATATCGAAAGACGAGATTCTTGGTATATCGATTACTGGACATGGTGGTGGGAGAAAAGGTAGCGACATTGTATGTGCAGCTGTTTCTGCTGCAGCTGAAACCGCACTTGCCGGCCTGCTACACTATGGGAGGGATAAAGTGGAATGGGTTATGGAGGAAGGTATCCTTACGATACGGTTAAAGAAATGCACTGATAAGGAACAACATCTCCCTTTAAAGGTTATACTTAAAACCCTGAGCATTGGTCTCTATCAAATGGAGAAGGAGTACCCAGACAGGCTGATGATCAGTTTAAAAAACAACACCTGCATATCCGACAAAGCTTGAGTCCGGATGAATGTCGTAGCTGGTCGTATATTGAATCAGATAACCATTCTTTACCCCGCCTTTTCGGACTGCTGCGATTGCTGCGGCGGCAGCTCCAGAGCAACAGGCATTGTGTAAACGCGGTCCCAACCTCAATACTTCCTGGGGATCCACAGTAACAAAAGCATCTATTATTTTTTTATCGTTCTCCT
>CAYFYU010000029.1:7750-8883 GCA_964347455.1 uncultured Spirochaetota bacterium
CCTCCCGTACCCACCGCACACTCTCCGCCCCCACGCCATGAGTAGTGAAGCCGTAGTTAGGACCATAATGGGTAAGATCCGTACTGCCGATAAAACAGGGAATGCTCCCGAGCTCTTCTGCAACCATAAAAGCCTTTTCCCCTATCATAATTGCCCGGTCATCAGGTGAAACACCAACAGTTACAATCTGCGCATCGGGGAAAAGGTACTTAATGAAGGGCAACTGCAACTCAATTGTATTGTCCATACTTGAATTCTGGGAGTTCTCCCTGATAAAATTAAAATCACCAGCGAGCATCTCTGCAGCACGGGAATTTACTCTGATCGTTCCGAGAGGAGTCTCAAGACCATCATCGATAAAGATATAGTTCGATCCACCCGGTGGAAGATGCATTCCGAACAGGAAGAACAAATCAGGAACTTTCCCAGTGGCAGAAGCAATTCCCTCAATACTTCGATAAGCCGAAAATGCAGTTTTTCCGGAAAAATACCATCCTGCATGTGGTACAATACCCCCTGAAAAATGCTTGGAGAGTTGCATGTCCTCAGGAACCTGGGGAAGAGAAAGCTCATTTTCAAAGCGTTCTATTGTTCGCATACATTCAGATTTTTGACCTGGATACCAGCTACCTGCAAATTGCGTCTTCATTATTCCCATTACACGACCCCCCCTTAGTTTCTAATTTATTATACATCAAATATATTTCATTTGAATATTTTTCATACAAATGAAATTGTCTTTTATTCAACAGAAACAAATTAGGATGGTTTCAAGAAATCCTGTCAAATTCTCTGTATCACTATCTTGATCTTGATAATTAGTGACCTAGATATTACATTGTATCAATACCTATCGATGGACCAAAATAGGGAGAGTGAGAGGGTACCCATAAATGGCAAAGAAGGAATCTGCAATCAAGGTAGCTGTTGAGCAATCATTTGTTCAATTACTTAAAGATAATTTTAGTGAAAATCTCCTTTCAGTTATTATCTACGGGAGCTATGTAAGCGGCGATTTCGTCCCTGGTGTTTCTGATGTAAACGTCCTCGTGATTATTGACAGAGCAAACAGTGAGCAGTTCAGGAATCTCGGGAGGAGCGCACATAGGCTCATGAGGAGATATAATATAACA
>CAYFYU010000029.1:8893-14070 GCA_964347455.1 uncultured Spirochaetota bacterium
TTACGCGAACCGATTTCAACAATTCAGCAGATGTTTTTCCCATGGAATACGCGGACATACGCGATCGAAACCGTGTTGTTTTTGGAGAGGATGAAACAAAGTCTCTGACTCTGGAAAAAAAGAATCTCAGACATCAATTGGAAGAGAGACTCAGGGGGAGTGTGGCCTCCTTGCGGCAGCTTATCATTGCATCGAAGGGAAGACGAAGGGTACTCACAAACAATCTTAAGTTTCTCTTTGGTTCCTTAAAAGCTCTGTTCAGGGGACTGTTGCGACTGAAAGAGTTAAAAAATATACCTACCGAGGGCGTGAGGATAGTTGAAACCCTTGAAAGTGAGTTCGGAGTAAATATTGAACCACTAAAAAACCTGTTAAGGCTCAGGGGTGGGGGGAAATTAGACGTGCAGACCCTTGCAGGAGATGTACTTGATTCGTTGCAGGAGTTAATCGGTAAAGTCGACAAAATGGCATTTAAAGAATAAAAATATTCTCGTCTCAATTTACAGATCCCGAGGTGGCACAGTATGGGGAAAAAGTTTCTATCATTTCTTTTGGGTACCGTTCTTTTCATCCTCATTCTCGGAACAACCCTCTCTGCTCAGAAGCTTCCTGCCCCGATCGGATTTGTAAACGATTTTGCAGGAGTAATAGATCCGAATTCCACCCAGCAGATCGACGGTATCGCACGGGCACTTCAGGAAAAAACAGGGTCAGAAATCGCTGTGGTCACCGTTGACACCATTGAACCCTTTGGCTCAGTAGAGGAGTACGCTATTGAACTGGCAACTCAGTGGGGTATCGGTAAAAAAGGAGAAGATACGGGAATACTCTTCCTTTTGGCCATGAAGGAACGCCAAATTAGAATTGAGGTCGGTTATGGGCTTGAGGGAATAATTCCCGATGGCTTGGCCGGCGAGATTATCGACAAATCGATACTCCCAGCTCTACGATTGGGAAATTACGGCGAAGGGTTGCTCAAGGGCGTTCAGGCAGCCACAGGGATTATAGCAAAAGAGTATAACGTTGATTTGAGCGGCTATCAGTTAAGCGAGAGCAGAAAATATACAAGAAGAGTCGGGCCGAGTACGGGATTGATAATGTTCATTATCCTCGCTTTTCTCTTTGGGGGCGGAAGGTTCTTCTGGCCACTGCTATTCCTCGGCGCTGCTTCGAGGCGAGGATTCTATGGAGGCGGATTTGGCTCGGGTGGTGTGAGAACCGGAATCGGTGGTGGTGGATTTTCTGGATTCAGCGGTGGTGGGTTCGGTGGAGGTGGTGCATCGCGGGGATTCTAGCAGTCTGCTTCTAAACGGATCTTTCAGAAGTGGATGATTCATTTCAGCTCAATATTTCTGATTCATCTATAATAAAGCATAGTTAATGGAGAACTTGTCATGGCAAGAGGGAAGCTAACCGGTATCATCGTTGTTGTTGCGGTTATTGTCGTATTTTTAATAATCATCGGTGGGTGGTATATTGGAACGAGAAATACCCTTGTCACACTGGAGGAGAGTATCGATGCCGCCTGGTTTGAGATAGACAATCAGCTTAAGAGAAGGAGCGATCTAATTCCCAATCTCGTCGCAACTGTCAAAGGGTTTGCCGCTCAGGAGCAGGATGTTTTCATCCAAATAGCTGAAGCCAGGGCGAAACTTGCAGGTGCTCAAACTGTGCCTGAAACCGCCCAGAGCTATAATCAACTGCAGTCAGCACTGGGGAGACTCCTCGTTATCGTCGAACGGTATCCAGAACTGAAATCCAATGTAAACTTCATCAGACTTCAAGACGAGCTTGCCGGAACTGAAAACCGCATTGCCGTTGCACGAAAACGATACAATGACAGTGTAAGGATTTTCAACACGAAAATCAGGCGTTTTCCAGCATCAATTGTGGCAAATAGGATGGGTTATGAAAAAAAGGAATATTTCGAAATTGAAGAGGAGGCACGAGAGGTCCCCGAGGTTGAATTTGAAAGCTAAGCTGTAAGCTTTAAGTAGTAAAATCGACGAACCTATTTTCTTATTGACAAATAAATGCAAACATCTATAATGGGGCAAGTTTATTATAGTAAAAAGTGAAAGCCATCCCGGAAAATTACTCTTCGCAAACGTGAGATAATGCATATCATCGTCTAACCAGGAAATTATTTTTCTGAAGACTGCGCAATGGATACATTGACAACCCCTAACAGTAAGACTACCGTCAAACACCGCATACTTATTGTGGACGATGATAAACTTGTAATCGAAAGCTTTGAGAGTGCATTTCAGGAATTTAAAAAAGAATTTTCCATAGAAAAAACAACAGACAGCAGGAGAGCTCTAAAACTTTTGGAGGAAAATAGCTACGATATTATTATAACCGATCTTGTCATGCCGGAGGTTGATGGAATACAGGTTCTCCAGCGTGCAAAGGAAATTCAACCAGATTCTGAGGTCATTCTTATTACCGCCTACAGCTCATACAACAGTGCGGTTGATGCTATGTATTTCGGTGCCTCTGATTATATCACAAAGCCGATTAGTACCCAGGATCTCAAGCTTCGACTGAAAAGAGCGATAGATAAACGTATGGCAATAGTAGAAAAAAATGAAAAGATTCTCGAGATGGAGAGGCTCTACTATACGATTGCCCACGATTTTAAGGCAACCATCCTATCCATTAAATCGTTTTCGGAGATACTGACAAAGGATTATTTCGACAAGGTGGATGATCCGGAGGGCAAGTTTTTACTCAGCAGAATAAACGCAAACGTATCCGCCATGGAATCCATCACAGAAGGACTCCTCGAATATTCAAAAATTGGTAAATACGAGGAGGAATGGATTAATATTGACACTGATGCTGCTATTCGCGAAATCGCTGAGAACTTTTCCATTACCCTGAAAACGAAAAACATAAAACTACAGATTGGCAGCCCGCTTCCAAAGGTGAACTTTTACTACAGTGGTTTGAGGAGTATATTTTCAAATCTGATCGACAATGCTATAAAATATGCGCGGGATGATATCGACTCATATATTAAAATTGGCATCGAAAAGTCAACGGAAAACAAACACCATAAGTTCTACGTTGAAGACAACGGTATAGGTATTAAGCCCGACAATCTTGATCGTATCTTTGAAATATTTCATCGCGAGGATACCAGGGGAAGCGGACAGGGATATGGAATTGGTCTGGCACTCGTTAAAAAAACTCTCGAAAACGCAGGTTGCTCGATTGATGTTGAATCGGTGGAAAACATAAAAACAGTATTTCGTTTCACTCTCCCGAAAGCAACTGCATAGTATTCAGATCTCACCATAAAAACTGCTGTTGACTGAAGGAGGGAGCATACACTGTGCTCTATATTGATCTCATCCTCTCGTTCATACTCTTTGCAATGGGAATCATACTCATTGTAAGAAAAAGGCTTCGGTCGAACAGATGGCTCATTGTACTGGCATTTCTATTCTTTCCGGTGGCCCTTGTTACTTACTATTTTCCCGAACTTGACCTGACAGTCTTTGGGAACACATCCATAGTGAAAATCGTGATCTATCCCTTCATCAAAATTATCATACTGCTCGCTTTCATAAGGTACATATTTTTCTCGAGGAGCTCACGAGCTTAGTCCTAACCTCCCTCAGGTGGACAAAAATAAAGGCTTTTATTACAATGTGCGAGGCTTCACATTGCCGATGAAAAATGGATGAGTAAACTCAGAATACCAATTTCTAAACCGAAACCTGACATAGAGCGCTTTCTCAACTCCATGAGCGGAAAGAAGGTTCTGGAAAAACCACCCATGATCGAATACCTGCCGGCAGTATCGCTGATCACTAAGGATACTGCTAAAGGTTATGGGGATCACAACCGTGCTTGGCAGGGACTGCACGACGGTCCGATAAAGGATTGGAACGATTTTGAAGGCTATCCTTGGCCGGAGATCAACGATGACAATTTCTATATACACCGTTATATCTGTGAGCACCTTCCCGAAG
This sequence comes from uncultured Spirochaetota bacterium, assembly GCA_964347455.1. GTDB lineage: Bacteria > Spirochaetota > B62-G9 > B62-G9 > DRHN01 > JAGLSF01. The sequence continues at coordinate 12,877 of CAYFYU010000029.1, forward strand.
GATTCGGATTCATCACCTGCCATGCAGGCGGTGTCTACGAACACGTATCGAGGCTTATGGGGTATGAGGGACTCTGTTACAACTTTTCGACAATCCGAAACTGGTAGGTGCAGTAACAGACAGACTTGGTAAACTTATCCAAACCGACAACAGTTACCTGTTGCAGCTGGATGGACTGTCAATCATATTCCAGGGAGAGGATTTTGGTTTCAACACGCAGACCCTTATTTCTCCCGATGATATAAGAAGATACTTTCTGCCCTGGCACCGGAGATATGCTGCGCAGTGTCATGAGAAAGGTATTCCCTACTACCCTTGACAGGACCTTCGGCCGGCACAGCTGCGGGAAGGTCGACGATATATATGGAAGATCTAATCGGCAACGTGCGCATAGACGGCAAGCACTCATTCCAGGATAATGTGATGTCCGTAACCGAGGCGAAAAAACGCTACGGTGATAGAATATGCATTCTCGGCGGTGTGGATGTCGATATGCTTTCCTCCTGGGGGGCGCTTTGCCATTGGTAGGGAAACTCTATTCCCAGTTATATACCAATGGAGAACTATCTGACCATGCTCGACGAGGCACTCAAATGAGTGGACTTGTCAGTTCATCCGTATGCCTCATTATCCCTTCTTCCAGCGGATAAGGACAACTGTACACAAGCCCTCATTCATGTTGATGTATTCATACTCACCGAAACAGGCGGGAATGGCAGCCCCTTGAAACCACTCTATTTCACAACACCGCTGGGAGTGTTCTTTTGAACGTATCATAATCCGTTCTCCCACGGTCAGAACGACCATGTGCAGAAATTTTCCCTGCGTGTCATAATCCGCCCTTTTCAGAAAATGGATCCTCTCGATTTCGAAGGGCATTTCATCGAGGGTTTCGTAGCGGTCGATCCAGTAATGGGGGGTCCACTTAATAACTCGTGGTCTCACCCGCAGTTTTTCCTTTACCCAGCCTGAACGTCGCCACTTTTCATTGTCAAAGTAACGATTGATATGCATGTGCATCGGTTTTGCAGTCATCGATTTCTTGGAGTCATCCCAGGTCGGACGAACATAATCATAACCAAAAAAAGAGTATTCGGTACCTGCAACACTGGGTACTGTATCCATTTCAACAACCATCTGATTCCCGCCATGACCGTGCGATGTTCCCGGAGGAATGATAAAGAGATCGCCCAC
>CAYFYU010000029.1:14080-16997 GCA_964347455.1 uncultured Spirochaetota bacterium
ACGAAATCTTTCCAATTCTCTATCGCTTTACCGGTCCTTTCGGATTCTCGGCAAAGCCTCTCCCACTCTTCGAGATCCGCATCATCTCTGAAACCCATCCAGGTATTTGCACCTTCAAAGGCTTCTGCTATGTAGTACGTTTCGTAGCGTCCCATCGGCTCCCCGAAATTTCTCGATACATAATCAGTACTCGGGTGATTGTGTATCGGCATACTTGTTCTTTCAGCAGGTTCCGGTTTCGGGAAGTAACCATCATCAAGCCAGATATAGAATGGTATCAATCGTGGGAACTTTTTATGTACGTACGGACCAACAAACTGCTCTGGATACTGCATGAGATTCTCAGCTGGCATTTTGAGCATCTGTTCCCTACCTATATCGACGTACATAGCAAGCTCATTTGGGGAGATAAGCGCATTCCATGCATTGTTCGACAGTCCCGGTATGTCCCAACGAGTTTGCTTGAAGCGGTAGGCACCCCAGGGACCTGGCTGTGCATACTTTACATTCTTCGTGGGATAGGTTACCAGTGTGGAGAGAATACCATCGAAGGCCTTGCGGGTGACAAGATTGAGCTCATCCGCATCGATTGCCTGCACGTAATAGTCCATGTGGGCAAATCCATAGTGCTTCTGCTCATTGAGTAGATAGAAGTCACAGTAGTAGTACTCCTTCCACCAGTACTCTTTACTGGGCTCTGTCATCCCGAAGGGAGCAAGCTCGCCATCCCACATCTTCCATAACACCGATTGTTTGGTTGTATCAAAGTAAAACCTGAGATCGTACAACGCATCCAGTTCAGGAATTGCACATCCGGACCCATAGACAACAAACGCGTGGGGCTCATCAAATTTCATTTTCCTTGTTTTTTCAAGCCGCCCACGCAGTTCCTTTAATTTTTCTTTATCCATTAAATCAAGAATGGTTCCGTCATGGTTTACAGTACCAAAACTGGGATCATCAGAAATAAAAGGATGCTTGTAGCTTTCGATTTCGGACCTCGTTCTGAAAACCGTATTGACCGAGAGCGCCTCTGCCTCTATTTGAGCTTTCTGGAATGCTTTCTTGAGCGCCGATACAATTTTTTCCCATTCAATACCATACCAGCCATCAAAGGCCAGGTTTATACATCTTGCGTTTTTCAAAGATGCCTCTTGTACAAGCCTGGTAATATGCTCAAGCGTCTTCTCGGTACTAAAATCAACAGCATCACTCCACTCCTTCTTTACCTCGATACGGTTCACCGCGTTTCTATCATTTTCATACAGTGGCATAACTCCCGTCCTCTCCTGTGTTTTAACAAAAATTATTCAACAGCAACAATTTAATGTCAATACTATTGTAAAATTCTTGCAAGCATGTCAATCACGTATTATTGTTTCCACGAAGCGTTATCAAGTTTCAAAAGTTCATTTTATACTTCACAATGGAAAGTTTTACCTGGTCTATCAGCATATATGAAACGAAAGAGAGGAGACAAAAATGACCAGTAGGGAGCGGGTTATAACAGCTCTGGAGCACAGGGAACCCGACAAAATACCAGTGGACTGCGGGGGGATGCGCTCGACCGGTCTCATGGGTATGACCTACAATGAGCTGAAAAAGTGGCTTGGTATTTCTCAAGGTGAAACGAAAATCTACGATCTCATCCAGCAGCTTGTTATACCGGCACAGTGGTATCTCGATAAATTCCAGATCGATGCTGTTGACCTTGCCCGAGCATTCGCCGATGATCCGGCTGAATGGAAAAACTGGAAGCTCCCGAATGGAACCGAATCTAAGATTCCTGCATGGCTCAGGGTTGAACGAAACGACGGCGCATGGGTATGCGTCGACGATGACGGAGACATACTTGCCGAGATGCCGCAGGGGTCTTACTTTTTCGACCAAAAACTATGGCCGTTGTACGGTAAGCACAGGGACAGCTTTGATGATCTGTCAAACTACATAGACAAGGTCATGTGGGCACACATGACCGACCCACTCTGGAAAAACTCTGGTAAACCTGATTTTTATTCCAAGCTGAGGGAGAGGGCCAAGAAGCTCTATGAGGAAACCGAGTACTTTATCATGATCGGGTTTGGCGGACAGTTTTTTGAGCTGGGGCAGTTTCTCTATCGAATGGACGAATTCATGATGAACATCATCAGCTACCAGGAAGAGATGAAAAAAATGCTCGACAAGCTTCTCGAAATCCACATGGAAAAACTTGAGCCTCTTCTCGATGCCATTGCACCCTACGTACAGCTCATCGTCATGGGAGATGACCTTGGCATGCAGTCCGGTCCTATGATCTCACCTAAGCTGTACAGAGAGCTCTTCATACCGAGAACAAAACAGCTGTACAAGATGGTAAAGGATAAAACGGATATGTCTGTATTCCTTCACAGCTGCGGCGCAATTTCTGAATTTATTCCTGACATTATCGAAGCAGGAGTCGATGTCATCAATCCTGTGCAGACAAATGCCAGGGGAATGGAACCAGAAAAGCTGAAGAAGGAGTATGGGAAGGATATCGCATTCTGGGGAGGTGGCGCAGATACGCAGCAAACACTTCTCAATGGCAGTGAACAGCAGGTATGTGATGAGGTAAGGAAAAACTGCGAAATTTTAATGAAGGACGGGGGATTCATTTTCACACAGGTCCACAACCTTCTCTACGGCATTCCTCCGGCAAACATTATTGCAATGTATGATACGGTTAACAGCTTGCGGTATTGATTTCTTTTATTTTTCCGTGGTAAGTGTGAATCCCCGTATAAAGAACTTCTGCAAACTCATGAGTATAATTATCGTCGGAAGAGCAGCCATGACAGCTCCTGAGATCAACACCGTGGGTGGAACTCCTCCCCGCGCACCCTGAAGCCTCTCCAGGCCCGCCATGATTGGGCGGAATCTCTCGGTCAGGACAAGCCCG
>CAYFYU010000029.1:17007-18698 GCA_964347455.1 uncultured Spirochaetota bacterium
ACGCAAGTATACACCCCACTTTGAGGCCCCGTCAACCCTTGCTGCATCAAATATTTCAGCGGGAAGGGTAAAGGCGTAGTTACGGTACACAAAGAGCGCGAAGGGAACACATATCCCCACATATACAACAGCCATCCCGAGCCTGGTGTCAAACAGGCCAATATAATTCAAGGCTATATAAAGTGGGATCAGAAACATCTGAAATGGAAAAATGTTGCCGATGAATATACCTATGAACCAGGACTGGGCGGAGCGTACCTGCAAGTGACCCAATGCATATCCACCGATAGACGCAATGAAGGCCGAACCTATTCCGGCTGTCAGGGCAAATATCAGACTGTTCAGCATTTTTCCGCCAAGCTCTGATTTGCCCCAGGCAAGACCGAAATTGAAGGCAATATTAGCCGGAATCCTCTTCAACTCCGGAAGCTCCCAGAATCTCAGCGTGTTAAACTCATCGGGGCTCTTCACCACCATGGTGAGTACTGACACGAGAGGGAAGATCCAGATAACGCTGAGCACGATGAGTATAAAATATATCCCGATTTTGTAGGGCTCTACCTTCATAACTCCTTCTTTTTCCTTCCCCCCAGTATTGTGAGATATCGATAGGATGCCAGGAGTGTGAAAATGGATAGAACAACGGCAATAGCAGACCCCAGCCCCATCCTAAACAGCAGAAACGACTCCCTGTACAGAGAAATGGCGAGGGTCTCGGAAACACGTCCCGGCCCTCCCTGTATCACAATCCAGGGTATATCGAACATACGTATCGAGTTGATAACCGCATTGGCCACGACAAGAAGCGTGATAGGCCTGAGGAGAGGTATGATGATACGGTAAAATATCTGAACCGGACCGGCCCCGTCGATCATGGCCGCCTCAATCGGTTCCTTGGGTATAGTCTCCAGGCCGACGAGAAACAGGATCAGGTTCAACCCGAAGTACTGCCATGTCCAGATTCCGATCATGACAAAGGTGTTTATCTGTGGAACTGTAAGTAGGGGCTGCCCGGTCAATCCGATCGCCTCGAGAATGGGATAGAGGGCGCCCTGCTGGCTAGACAGGACCCTTCGCCAGAATATGGCTGCGATGGTCGGTGAAAGGGTCGAAGGGATAAAGAATATAGTTTTGAATATCACCTTTCCCTTGACACGAGTCAAAAGGGCAGCAATCAGCAGTGGAAAGCCGACGGCAAAGATGATAGTCCCTGCAACCCAGTAGGCTGTATTTTTCAGGGCGTTCAGCAGTTCGGGTGTGGAGAAAACGTTCAGATAATTAGCAAGCCCTGTCCACTTTGGGGGTTGAATGAAGTTCCATTCCATGAAGCCGAGATAGGTTGTGTAAATGACAGGAACGAGCTCTGCCAACAATACAAATATCGCTGCCGGGATAAGAAAGAGAAAAGACCATTCTCGTTTAATGCTGGACCTCATCTTTCAAATCACCGTTTTCTTGCATTTTTGTTTATAACGAGTAGTGACCCCTCACAGGGGGTCACTACTCAGCTTGATTGCTCATTAATAGTCTGTCACACCATAGTTCGGCCAAGTCTCCACTGCAACATCCTCGATACTCTCCAGAAGCTCCATGTAGCGCTCCGGTTCCACCAACATGGTGTTGAACGCATCAACCGCCTGCTGTTTAATCTCAACAGGTGTCGCTTCCCACAAGCGGATCAGTTTTCTCGG
>CAYFYU010000029.1:18708-32438 GCA_964347455.1 uncultured Spirochaetota bacterium
TCCAGCATGGCGATTATCTTGGCCAGTATTGGATCGTCCTTGGCAATGACGTCAGGTGGTATATGGACCGTGTTGGAGAAACGTCTCCCCTCCCAGAGCAGCTGGGCTGCATGCTCCGTACCGTACCATTTCAACCATTCCTTCCCCAGCTCAGCTTCTGCTGAGTTCTTTCCCACGCACAAGGGGGAGATCTCAAATGCTATAGCTCCCGCACCTTCCGGATTGATAGCAGGTAAAATGAATACCCCGTAATCCACATCGGGAACAAGACCCTGCATCTGCAAGGTACCGCCATACCAGTCACCGTAGGGGGCAAAGGCAAGCGATCCCTCTTTGAGCATCCTGGGCTGGTCTACAGAATAGGTGGCATCCATGGGCGCGAAATAGCCTTTATCGAGAAGGTCCTTCCAGATCTCCATCATTTCAACCACCATAGGGTCAGTCCAGTGAGCCCTTCCAGCCATGAGATCCAGATAAAAATCGGCATCAAGCCTGATGAGTATTTCCATGGGAACGATAAAGGCCGTCCAGTTGGATTGACCTATGGTATTCCCTATGCCGCTGACGCCGTTTTTCTTGAACAGTGCAAGCTGGTCAATGAATTCGTCCCAGGTTTCCGGGGGCTCAAGATCAAACCTCTCATACACGGGTTTGCTATAAAACCAGACCCAGTAGGCAGTGAGAAAGGGCAGGGCGTAGGTCACATTGTTGATTGTCAGAGCCTCCTGAACTCCCTCAGGAAAATTGTGCCCCACCTCGTCCCACACATCGCTCAGGTCCATGAGCAGGTCCGCTGTAACCAGTTCATAGGCCGGGTACCCGAACCACCACTTAAATACAGCAGGGGCCCTTTCGGTGGTAAGATCGACTTTAATCCTCGTCATGTAGACACTGGTCTCCATAGCAACGGGAATGGCCAAAACACCTGCGTCTTCACCGGAAGCCTCTCCAAAACTTACCCAGAAGTCCTGCCATTCCTGGTTGTCATGATACAGCGTCATTTCCTGGACTTTACCCTTTTTCGGTTTCTTAGCCTTTTCTTCCTCACCACTGGCAAGTGCAACGCTGCTGACCAAGAAAAGCGTAACTGCAGAAATCAAGACGCATAGTAAAATCCTTTTCATATACTCCTCCTTAAGTGAAAAAATACTAAGAGTAATAAACATACCTCTTAGTTTTAAAGATACGTTGACCTAAACATCATCTGTAGAGTAGTTGCCGCTTAATTTTTGTATCATAATTCTCAGAGAGTTGTCAAGATAAAATACAGGTTAAGATTAGACTAAGACGATATTTAAGAAGAAATAGAAATAGCTGTTTGTTATTTTATAAAAGCCCCTATTTTTTAAACTCATTTAAGCTTACCGGCTTGCCGGTCTCAGCAGATCGGTCTGCCGCGAATATTACACGATGGGTCTCGAAGGCACTGGCGAGATTGTTGATCGTCTCCCTTCCTTCATCGAGGCATTCTGCAAAGTGGGAGAATACCAGCTTGTAGGGATGGTGGGCCACATCGCCGCTGTCGACGAGCTGAACATCAAGAGAAGCCCAGTCGCGCAGCGCTTCTATCTTCTTGCTGAAGAATCTATCATTTTTTATCGAACCATGGGAGCCTACGAAGTTCATGTTGAACACATAGGGCTGCATGCAATCGCATACCGAGGAAACCTTGCCGAGGGTTCGCTTGTTTTTAAACTTTAGGAGCGTCACTGACGTTGTATCGTACTCGTAAGGTTTGTATACCTCATGGGGATTCATGGTTGAATATGAAAATACCTCCTCCACCTCATCACCGACAAGCCAGAGCATGACATCGAGGGCATGACACCCGGCAGTGAGCAGTGAGCTCCCTCCCATATCCCTCTTCACATTCCATTCAAACTGGCCGTACCATGGACCGATACCGTGAAAGTAATCGCACTCGGCAAGGTAAATGTCACCGATCAGTCCCTCTTTTATAATGGATTCCATCGCTTTGGTTACGCCCATGAACCGCACCTCGAAACAGACCGATGTTTTAACCTTTTTCTTTTCAACCGCTTCGAGCATACGCACGGTATCCCTGAAATTGATCCCGATTGGCTTTTCTATAACAAGGTCCTTCCCCGCATTGGCAGCCTTGATCGTCTGTTCGGGGTGAAAGGGATGGGGTGTACAGATATCGACAATATCGATGTTTTTATCCTCTAGAAATTTGTTGTAATCATTGTATATTTTTACATCGACTCCATACTGAGCTTTGATCTGCGCTGGATCGAGCTTCCTCCTCGACATAATTGCAACAGGTTCGAAATTGGGCATTTCATTGTAGTTCATCATATGCCCCCCTGCAACCCATCCAAAACCGACAATACCAACCTTGTACGTCTTCATATCACATCTCCTTTATTGATTTACAGTGAAGTGTTTGTTCCCTATTCCTGCCAGCTGGCCCACTTCTTACCCACCCGTGAAAACAGTATCCAGATAGAGATGCCTATCGTTGATACCATGATGATGATTGCGAAGAAATTGGCCATTCGTGCCAGCGAAGAATAGTAGGCCAGTTTGTTTCCCAGTCCCATCTTACCACCGACCATGTCAGATCCCACTGCAGTGATGAGCCCGAAAATACCACCAACGAGCAAACCGACGATGATCATGGGAAGTGCAAGGGGAAAGCGAATCATCTTGAAGATCTGAAAGGTTGAAGCACCGTAGGATTTTGCGAGTGCTATCTTGGCGAGGTCCGTTCGTCTGAATCCGGTTACCGAGTTGATCATAACCATTGGCCCTGAGGCTAAAGAGACCGCTATAATCCTTGGCCAGATGTTGAACCCGAGCTTCAGCATGATAAGCGGAACCAGCGCAAGTGTGGGCGTTGTAATGAGCAGTAGAATGTATGGTGTAATGATCTTTTCAAGGTAAGGAATCTGTGTTAAAACCGCTGCTAAGAGAAGGCCAATTGATGCCCCCACTACATAGCCTGAAATCAGTTCACTCAGTGTGATTAGAAAATGGGGGTAGTTATTGGGAAAGGAGGTTACCAGTGCCTGAAAAATAGCACTGGGAGCCGGAAAAACGAATTCAGGTACCTGAAAAAATCTGACGAGAAGCTCCCACCCGCTGAGAATGACGATGGCAACGGCTAAAATACCTGAAACCTGTTTCCAGCCATGAATCTTCACCGCAGAGACGGTTGCTGAAATATCAAAATCACCGTGCTTTTCCGGTGCATGCTCCTCAAACTCTGGAATCTCCTCTTCAAGCTGTTTTTCATAAACATCTGTAGACATAGATTAATCTCCCTCAATTAGATAAAATGATGAGTTTATGTCACTGTACTGTAGGCCTGACTCTGATACACCCCCTCCTCCTTCTGTTTCTCCACATCCTGTACTATTCTCTTCTTGATCTTCGCCACAATGTCAAAATATCTCTTCTCCATAGTAATACCCTCCGGTCGAGGCCGCGGCAGATCAATGTCATACTCCTCTGAGTTAGTACCGGGGCGCGGGGTCATTACATACACCCTGTTCGCCAGATACACCGCCTCTTCTATCCGGTGCGTTACAAAGGCAATTGTTTTTTTGGTTTTCTTCCATATATTCAACAAAAGAGTATCCATTTCATCCCTGGTATACGCATCGAGAGCACCGAAGGGTTCATCCATGAGCAATACCTTCGGGTCGTATGACAGCGCCCTTACAATAGAAGCCCTCTGCTGCATACCACCAGAGAGCTCACGTGGATAATGTTTTTCGAAACCGACGAGCTCGACACTATCGATCAGATCTCTGATCCGATCTTCATACTCCTTTACATTTTCCTTCATTATCTCCAGCGGCAGGCGAATGTTCCCGAGAAGATCTCTCCAGGGGAGAAGATTCGCCTGTTGAAATATTATTCCCACATCGCGACGCGGTTTGTTGACCGCCTTACCAAGTATGTATGCCTTCCCACCGTTAAATGGATGCAGGCCGGTGAGTCCCCAGAGAAGGGTTGTTTTCCCGCAGCCACTCGGGCCCACTATTGCCACAAAATCACCATCATCGACCCGCATTGAAAACTTGTCGACTGCGTGCACAGGTCCCCTCTCGCTTGCATAAACCTTTGTAACTCTTTGTACATCTATTACGTGCTCCATGCGCTCTCCTTAAATATAATGGCCCCATCATCTCAATATGGAGCCATTATTCAGTCACGATAATGTACTGTTTTTAACGACTTTAAGCAACCCCAGATTCAGGCACCTGTTGAAAAAATTCCCGAAGATATGAACTGTAGGATGAATTATTAGAAGAATGGGCCTTGGGTCTTTACATCCTTCCAGGTATCGTTCAGCTCGAAAGCCTTTGCATCTCTCTCCACCTTTCTGTGGTCAAAGTCATTCGCATCTTTTATAAGATCATGGGTTATCGTTTCGTCGAGAGAGAGACGTCGTGAAGTCTGTCCGAGTTCAGCGATAATGTCAAGAAATTTCTCCCAGCCTTCATCCACAAAAGCGCCATAGCCAAGACCCCTTCTCTCTCCTTCAACGTAGGAGTAGGCAAGCTGTCTCATGGATTCGAGTGCGAGGTCAGGAGTCATCTGTTCGCGTACAGCGGGGAAGCGGTCATAGACGATCTGCGCTGCAGCCTGCGGATTAAATCGACTAAAGTGCAGTCCCATAGAAGAGCCCTTCATAAAACGCATCAGTATATCCCGTTTGGCAGGGTCCTTCATGTCGGATTTCCGCACCGCGTATCCATTGGACGGCATTATGGAAAAATCCGTTCCCCTGAAGTACTTCAAATTAAGTCCCTGTGCTTCCCACTGCACATCGAGGGCGAGCCAGCATAGCGCTGCATCGGCCTTTCCCTGTGCAACCATCTGACCCCATTGCATACCTCCAACTACATACTCAACGCTGGCAGGATCAATATCCAGCTCAAGGAGGAGGGGATCGACTATAACCTGCCAACCGGCATCGCCTAATGAGATCGTTTTTCCAGCAAGATCCTTCGCGCTCTTCATCGGGCTGTCAGCCTTGACCGCAATATGCCATACCGATCCGATCATCATCTCATATGCAAGGATTACCCCTATGCCTGTATCGACGCTCGCGGTCAAGATACCGGGCGAGGGATAACCGACATCAGCCTGGTTTTGATCGACAAACTTCGTGCAGGCGAATGCATCAATCGGACCCGGTTCCATGGTCACATCCAGCCCAAGCTCCTTGAAATATCCCATCTCAATTGGTACCCACAAATTGTAGTCATCCATAACCTCAAGTGTGCCCCGCGGTGTGATGAAGGTGACCGGATCGATCTCTGCCGGTGCCTTCTCACCGGCACCGACGAGAAGCGTGCCGAGTGCAGAAACGCCGATCCCCACGCCTATCCCAGTTTGCGCGGAACGCTTAATAAAGTCTCTTCTCGTCATCTTTTTTTCGAGAAATTTTTCCTCATCCATATTAACCCCCCTTCTATTTCGTTAATCCATACAATTCTACAGGTAAACCGAGAATTGTCAATAAGATTATAAGCTGTTTTCGCAGACTATTCTGGTGAGTCAAATTTTACACGGAGACCGGTGGGAGTATTATGGGAGCGGGGTTCTTCAGGATTGATAACTTTCGATTGGTGAGATGCCGAATTGTAACTAATTCCTCCTAAGTTGATGAAACCGACGAAAAGAGCAAAGATCAGCACCAAAAAAAATACAATAAGGGAAACCGTAATCACTTTCATTGGAGTATCCCCTTCTCTTTTATTGTAGCATACTAATTGTAGGATATATTTTCCCCATATTTCAAATTTTTCTAGCTAATGGAGTATTTTGGCAGAAACTTTGATGAAAGAAGAACGGAATGGGAAGATGATTTGAAATGACGAAATTACTATGATACCACGATATGAACGGTTTTATGCTAGCGCGTCAATACACGCTTTCCATGCTCTTTAACAAGCAGTTTTTGTGCTTTTCTCTGTTTATGTGAAAACTGTATACCGATTCCTATTGGCTTATCATGCTCTTTCGATTTGTTTATCCAGACAATGGTGGCGGGTAACAGAAAATTTTGTTCAGGCAATGTAAACTCGAGCATACCCTTGATCCCCTTTTTAAATCCGCCAACATCGATGTGGAGAAAGGCACCTCCTTTTGAAACGTTCAAAATCTTTGCATCACGTTTACTATGGTCATACAACCACGTGCATGGCATCGATACCGCATAACGAAGTGTAAATCGCCTTTTCAGCATCTGTTTTATATCGCGCTTTTTTCTCGCTGAAAGGTTAAAAAACTGTATTCCGAATCCTGCTTCGCTTTGCCGCATAACCTGACCGTTACAAACAATGGTCAATGTCTCGCTTCGAAAGTTAAGCAAAATCTTATCGCCGACCTTCAGATGCAAATTGGGCTCTGATACAAAACACCCTCCCTGAGAAAGGTCAGTGACCCTGCATATTACACCGTCTACCATGATTTTATGGTTTATCGGTATCCTTTCGCTTTCTCGCCAGCTCCTGGGCAATGCCTGAAAATATGGAGCACGAAAATCTTTCTGGATAATATACCCGATGACGAAAACCAGAACAAGATTCCCTGTCATCATAATGAAGTTGTGTATGCTCGGAATATTCTGCCAATAAAATGCAGGTCTGATGGCCCACTTCATTATATAATCAATCAAGATCAAGCTGCTGTGTCCGACAAAAACATACCAGCTTATCCTGTGTATAAAGAGGAATCCAATACCCACAAATGGTGCGGTTAAAAGCCAGATACCCGCAAGTAATCCGTAGCCCTTAAAGAAATTTGACATAATAGCCGAAAAAGGGGCATTCATAAAAATGCTTAATCCAAGTATGTTCGCAACCGGCGCAAGAATGTACACGGCGATAATTATATAATGTATGAAAGGCCTTTTAATTACTCTCTTCACCCTGTGTTCCTCCCAATACTACTTGTATATCCTGCCCGGCTATCCACCCTTCCATAACAGATACCACCCGGTACTCGGGTCGGCTGTAATGTCAAGAGAAGTGTGTATATCCGATTCTTGATCACTGTAATCTATAGCCGATACACCAAAATCGAACGTTCCCGGTCCCATTACTGTAAAATCAATTGAATACTGAGGTTCGTCGGTAGCAGGAATTTCAGTAAGAAAAATCCAGAGTACCGAATCATGTTCCCGATAATATATCCTATAGGATTTTACCAGAGAGGAAGGGGGATCCCACTCAAGAGTTATCTGTGTTGCACTGGTAGTTTTCAGCTCTGCTTCATCACCTATTTCTGCAAAACCGAATGCGACAGGATCGTACATTGCGCAGCTGGAAAAGAGGAAACCGATTATACAGGCAGCGAAAACGCAGGGGATGATACACTTGCGGTACCGCGATACTATACCCATTGTCTTACCCCATATAGTCATTAACAATACAATATACGGGTAAAAATGCAAGTCCTATCTAATACATTAAAAAATTATTTACATAAACAGGTCAGATTATTCTTGCAGTAGCTTGACATTTTCCTCTCTGCAACTACAATAGTACGTGCCCCAGTATGACAATGGGATCTATTAATCATTCAAACAGATTAGGACAATCTTCATTGTGAAGGAGGATAACAGAGCATGGAGAGAATACGATGCGGTATCATAGGCCTCGGGTGGTTTGGAGAGCATCATGTTGATGCATTGCAGCAACTGCCTCTCGCGGATGTAACTGCAGTTTGTACGCGCAGAGAGGGGAGGTTAAAGGAAGTTGCCAAAAAGTACGACGTTCCAAAGGCTTATACCAACTATCATGATCTACTTGATGATAAAGACATTGATTTGGTTACCGTGGTAACACACGTAAAAGATCACATGCAGCCAACAGTTGATGCACTTCGCGCGGGTAAACACGTGTTTCTCGAAAAGCCGATGGCAGATTCAGAGGAGGAATGCAATAAAATCATCGCTGAAGCCGAAAAAACAGATAAATGCTTCATGGTAGGACATATCTGTAGATTCGATACTGAGTACGCACTTACGAAAGAGGAGATCGAAGCTGGCAACCTCGGAAAAATACTTACCATGCATGCAAGACGAAATCTCGCCGGGTGGATAACAGAAAGTCATCTCCACAAAATAAGTGCCCTCTTTGGAGATGGAGTACATGATCTTGATCTCATGTTTTGGTACACAGGTGCAAAACCCAAAAGTGTCTACGCACAATCAATGAATACAAGACCCGAGCTCCCCCATGATGATCTTGGTTGGGCAATGTTTCGTTTTGACGATGGGACGATTGCTATCATTGAAAACGTATGGTGTCTGCCGAATAATGTACCATTTGCTATCGATGGCCGTCTCGAGGTAGTTGGAACCGAGGGAGCTATTTATATCGATAAGTCCGGTATTCATTACACCGTGCTTACCAAAAAAGGGATGAGTTACCCGCAGTCTATCTATTGGCCAAAGGTTCATGGAATGAGAAGGGGTTATTTGAAGGAGGAATTTGATTACTTCTTGAAGTGCGTTGCAAAAGGTGAAAAACCAAAGATCATTACTCCACAGGAATCGAGGGATGTGGTGATAGCCATGAAGGCAGCGGAACGCTCTGCGAAGGAAAACAGAGTGATCGAATTTTAACTAAACATTTATTGTTGGAGGAAAGCATGGAGTTTGATCACGTGGGATTGGTAACAGAAGACAAGAAGGCTGGGGAGAACTTTGTTGAAGCAACGCGTGTCTGGGTCACCAGCCCGAAGGAACATCCCTTTAATGTGGAATGGCTGAGATATGAACCCGACAGTCCTATTAAGGGACCGCTGCGAGAGCGTCCACATATCTCCTATAGGGTGAAGAGCATTGAGGAAGCATCAAAAGGCTTGAAGATACTTCTTGAACCTTTTGTTGTGGGCGATTTTGTACGGGTTGGCTTCTATCTGTATGCGGATGGTACGGTTTTAGAATTCATGGAATACCTTCGTGATGAAGGTGAGTGGTTCCCTGAGGCAGGGTAACAGAGCAATTTGGGTCATAAAAAAAGGGGAGTTCCTCTCAACATCGAACCCCCCTTTTTATTTCTCTATTGAAAGATCAAATTTTCTGGTATTCCTGGCGCCAGATATCTTCAGTTGCTTTCCGTGCCTTGATACCGATATCTGTGAGTTCTTTGATAAACTGCTCATCCTTGATTGATCTCTCGGCTGTTTTTCCCACCGGTTTGACACCACTCTCACGGGCAATCTTATTGAATTCGTTGTGATGGTCCCTGATCGGGCAGGGTACGATCTCGTTTCCCGCCTCAGAGGCCGAGCGTTTGTAGCTGTAGTTTTCCTGCCACTTTCTCAGTTTGTTGAAAAACGGCGTTTTCAGTATATCATCCAGAGTCTTACCCTTATCAAAAAAATCGGTCTTGATGTTTCCCACAGAATATGGAATAAATACACAGGGCATGACATTTCCATACCAGTCTATGTAGAGGTAGCCACCTTTCCTGCCCGCACTGATACATCCATCGCTTATTGGGCCACCATTCCAGAAATCAATGAAGAAAACTCCCTTTTCCTTAATCAAATGCCGTTCCTTGAACCAGAGCTCCCGTCTCTGTTCCGTAGAGAGCATCAGATCGAAGTCAGGTCCGCGGCCAATAGGCATATACTGAAACATCCAGCCAAAAGCTGCACCTCGTACACCAAAGAATTCATCTATAAACTTTTCATTTAATATGTTGTCAACGTTATGTCTCGTTGCCGTGAAGGAAATCCCGTACAGCACACCAACCTCTTTGAGATTTTCTATTGCATCAATTATGTCGGTGTAGATTCCCTTGCCCCTGCGCTTATCGGTTTCCTGTTCAAAGCCTTCAACTGATATCGCCGGTGCAACGTTACCCAGTTCTGCAAACTTCTTCGCTACTGTGTTGTCGATCTGTGTTCCGTTTGTATACATGAGGAAAAAATTGTCGTTATACTTCTCAAAGAGGTCGATTATGTTTTTCCCCTGGCTCTCATAAATCATGGGTTCACCGCCAGAAATGACGGTAAAATGAGAGCCCCACAAATCTCGCTTCTGCTCCATGATTCTGTCAAGCACATCCCATTCGAGTGTTGCATAGGTTTTATTTGAACTGGATGCATAACAACCAGCACAGGCGAGATTACACTTCTGCGTTGGACTGATAGTCATGAATGTTGGAATCGGTTCATCCCTTTTCCTTCTTTCTGTTAATTCCGGATACCGGTCTCTGTAATTGAGAATTATATCTCCAATAAGTGTGTTGAAAATCCAGTTCTTAACAGAGGGTGCAAGATAATTGGCCTTTAATTTTTTTTCAAATGCCTTCATGAGATTCCTGACAACATAGTACTTTTCCTCCTGTGCACCAATCGGCCTTTGTCTCACATTTCTTTCAACGAGTATTTTAAGTATCTGCTTCTCACCCCATTTTAAGAACATGTCCAGCATGAAATTCGCCTTCATCGCCTGGACAAGAGTTTTCGCAATTGCCTTTTTGCTTTTCGCAACAATGCTCATCTTAGTTCCTCCCCTTCTATCTCTCTGCGAGTAAAGCAAATCCGGAACACGTTAGAAATATAGTAATGAATCTAATAATAATTACTAATTGCAATCAAGAAAAGAGGTACTTCTACTCTGGTAGATTTTTATCAGTAGTATTTATACTACTTCGCCTATTCATACCCTGTCAAGCACTTTTTGAAATTTTCTGCAATACTCTTTCAAATTCCACCAATATTATGTAAGATGAATCATGAAGGAGCATGTATGAACAATAGAGAAAGAGCAGTCACTGCGTTGGGTAGAGCAGTTCCCGATATGGTTCCTATTTTTGAGCTCCATATAGACCCGAGGGTAATCACTGGAATTTGTCCTAAATGTAGCTACGAGGACTTCCTTGAGAAGTTTGACTTTGATATTGTTATGACCGGTACACCCTCTGAGAACTATAGGATGGAATTAATTGATGAGATATCTAAAACCTATAGGGATGAATGGGGTGTAGTTCGACGTTTTTCAGAGCAAACCGTTTCTTTTCCCATGGAAGGTCCGATTAAGACTGAAAAAGATCTGGATCGATATTCCCCGCCTGATCCCCGAGATCCCTATCGGTTCAGAGGGCTTATAAGACTGCTGGAACATTTCAAGGGGCAAAAACTTATCGGTATGCACATTCACGATAGCTTCTCTTATCCAACCTATCTGCGTGGAATGGATAACCTATTGTTGGACGTGATTGAAAGGCCCCAACTTGTCAGAAAGCTGGTACGGATTGGTGTCGACCATACGAAAGCTCTTATGAAAAAAGCGAGGATTCTGGGAGCTGAATTATTTGTTTTTGGCGATGATTATGCAGGTAACAAGGGTCCTCTCATGTCTCCAGCACATTTCAAGGAATTCTTTCTTCCAGGCCTCAGAGAGGTTGTAGATGCTGCAAAAGAATTGAAAGCCTACACAATAAAGCACACCGATGGGAACATCCAGTCCATCCTGGAAATGATCATCTCCACAGGAATAGACGGTCTACACCCGATCGATCCCGAAGCGGGAATGAAGATCGAGTTCATCAAAGAAAAATATGGTACAGCAATTTGTGTAGTCGGAAACATCGATACGGGCAAAATACTATCCGAATCTTCTCAGGAAGTTGTTGAGAAAGAGGTCAGGAAAACCATACGAGCAGTTGCCCCGGGGGGTGGTTTCATCATATCATCCGCAAATTCGATCCACTCTAAGGTAAAACCTGAAAATTATGCAGCAATGCTGGGGGCTGCACGAAAATACGGGAATTATAATAAGCTCGGGTAAAAATAAAAATATTAAAGAACAAATTACCGATTATTTACATTGTTTGATCGGATATTGGCCACACTCATATGCTGTATCAAACAGTGCAATAATATTCTCGGGAGGTACATCAGCCTGTATGTTATGTCCTCCGGAAAAAATATACCCACCTCCCGGTGCTAGTGCTCTTAATTTATTTTTCACCTCTTCGCAGACTTCATCAGGTGTGCCATAGGGTAATGTAGTAGTGTTAGCAATATTTGAATAGAAAACCAGATGGTCACCGAAATCTCTTTTGATCTTGTCTGGATCTTCATTTCCCGAAGCTGTCGGTTGAATCGGATGCACGACGTCGACTCCAACATCGACCAAATCACCCATTATCCAGTATGTTGAACCGCAGGTATGAAGGCAAACCTTTGCATTGGTTTTCGATTTTACCATATCAATAAGACGCCTGTATCTGGGCTTGTACATGCTCCGAAAGATCTTGGGATCCATAATTGGGCCTGTCTGCATTCCCCAGTCATCGCCCATCCACCAGCCCTCCACGTAATCACCAACCTCATCGAGATAATGGGAGGTAAACTCCATCATCCACTCCAGCACACGTTCCACAAGAACATCTATCCTGGAAGGATTCAGAGAAATATCCATCATATATTCATTGTATCCAACAAGTTCTGAAGAAAAGTAAAAGATAGTCGCTGCCTGACCAGCCATCAGTGCATAGTCGGTGTTCTGGAACAATTTTTTCGTCTTATCACGAAGACCTCGAAAAAGGGATTTCTCGCCAGGATCAGGGAAAGGATACTTCATAATCTCCTCTTTACTTTTGCCTGCAAGAGGTGCACGCACATTCTCGCAGTAGTACCCCACACGTTTACGATAAACTCCCCACTCATCTTCAAAACTGCCATCCTCTTCTATGGGCACGTGAAAGTTCTCATTCGGATTCGTGAACACGTATCTTGTGTCAACCCGAAAGCGTTCCAAGATTCGCTGATCCACAACGGCTAGACGCTGCATCAGGTCGTAGACCGTTGTCTCCCCAGCATCATTGATACCCAAATATCGAAGCAGGTTATCATAGGCGACCTCATTTATACCATTGTGAAAATCCTGTCCAAAATCTATAGGTACCCTATCAGACTCCCTATGGTTCAAACCATTTTTCACCCGCTCACGCGACGTCATGGCCTCCCCTTTATACTCAGTTTAGGTCTACGTCTTGATATTAAAATTTTTCGTAAATCCCTTTATTCTTTTATCCGACTCATACACAATTGTGTGAAACTTTGTACTGACCTTATCTCCAGGCATTAAACTCAATTCGCGCTTTAGCTTTATTACCTCATCGAGACTGTCGGGAATAGCCGAATAAAGCTCAAGCGCAATGTTGTATGTTCTGCCGTAAAATGGAAAATTGTAGAATCCCCTGTATACCGACCATATCAACATATATTTAAAGATGTTTACATCCCAAACCATACCCAATCCGAGTTTTTTCTTGAGATTAGTTATACTATACCAACCCTCCTTTAAATTCTTGATATACATGTTAAAGGCGATCCTCTTATTTGGCGACATGACCTTGCTTAAATTGATCTCAGTACCTTTTTTATCACAGGCGTAGGGCCATTGAAATTCCATATTGGGTTCAAAGGGACTGTTCCCGGAGAAATCGACCTGATACATCTGGCCAACAGCACCCTGTGGTAGATCAATAACACAGTTTTCATCCAGAAAAGGCTTACCAATTGCAGGATGATGTCCCCACATAAATTTGAACTCCTCGTCGCCCTCATTCTCAATTGTTTCATCAAACTCTATAATAGAACTTTCAGACATAATTGTTAGGTATTTTTTCACCAAGAATGGCGTTCTCCTCATCCTAACATAAAATTTTACCTTTACACTGTAGGGTGTATCCTCAATGATCTGATACTCCCATGGTAGA
>CAYFYU010000029.1:32565-42994 GCA_964347455.1 uncultured Spirochaetota bacterium
ATTCCTGCCAACCCCCCTCATAAACATCAAGAAATGCCCCGCTTTCAATCTCTCTTGTATAGGGATTCTTGTTGTACGCGTCAAACTCTAGAGGACTTCTCCACATAAAATCAACGTCCATTGGTTTATACAGCAGCTCAATAATGTCGGTGCCTTTATCGACGAGGATTGAAATCCTTATCTTCTCATTTTCGACAATAAGTGTCTTAAAGCCCTTGTACAGCACTTCATGGAACCTGCATCCATAATTCCTGTTGTGGTGATAGAAATTATCATACTTTGTAGAAGCCATCTTACGACCTTTTTAATTAAGGTATCTCAGGATGCTCTCTTCGTCCGTATACTGTCTATAGTAACCGACAGAATAACAACAAGACCAATGCCTATCGTCTGAGCTGCAATAGGCAATCCCAAGAGTATAAATCCATTTTTCAGAACACCGATAATAGCTGCTCCGATAATACTGCCGATGACGGTACCCCGACCACCCGCAAGAGATGTACCGCCAATAATAACAGCAGCAATAATATCAATTTCCGCTCCAGTTCCACCAATCACCTCTGCCGTACCCAACTTTCCAATCATGATTATCCCAGAAAAAGCCGCAAGAGAACTGGTCAGAATAAAAACAAACATTCTTATTCGCTCGACATTTATTCCGGATAATCGAGCCGAACGTTCATTTCCACCAACTGCATAGATAAATCTTCCAATCACAGTATATTTCAGGAAAAGTGTTGCTATAATAACAACAACAATCATGATCACAGCAGGTACGGGAACATTCCCAATCCTGCTCTGTCCTAGCCATAATATGAGCTTTTCATCTACCCTTATATTGGCCCCTGTTGAGAAAATGTATACGACACCCCTGCACACACTGAGAAATCCCAACGTGACAATGAACGAATTGATATTGAGTT
This sequence comes from uncultured Spirochaetota bacterium, assembly GCA_964347455.1. Taxonomy (GTDB): domain Bacteria; phylum Spirochaetota; class B62-G9; order B62-G9; family DRHN01; genus JAGLSF01. Next base: position 33,489 of record CAYFYU010000029.1, read on the forward strand.
TTGTAACCAGCAGACTTATACAGAGTCCCACAAAAGCACCACTTGCTATTCCCATGAACAATGAAATCGGTAAACTCCACCCAAGGTTTGTTAGACAGTAAGCCGTGATTATACCTCCCATTCCTATGACAGAGCCAACAGACAAATCCAAACCTCCGCTGATCAGTACCATGGTCATACCGGCCGCAACGATACCTGTGATCGATATACTCCTCATAACATTCAGTAAGTTCCTTGCTGTAAGAAAATATGGACTGAGAAATGACAAAATTAGGCACTCGACAATAAGGGTGATAATAATTCCCAAAATACTTGTTCGGGACATGTAGTCAAAAAATTTTTTTATACCTGTCGGTTCGCCTTCCAAAGCTTTAACTGTACTCATCGTTTTTCTCTCTTCTCCTAAATCAATACCGACCGTATTCAAGTCCTGCTTCAGTAAATGCCCTTATATTATCATACGAAGTTTTATCAAAGAAGAAATCGGTGGTCGATAAAATCCAATTTCCCCTTGGCTTCACCTTTCCCAACAGCTCTCCAACCTTCTCTTTCACCTGTTCAGGGGTGGCTTTTATCATAAATTCAACTTGGTCGATATTACCCCTGAGTGCCATATTGGGCCTGATTACCTTTAATACGTCATCCAAAACAACATCTCCAAATGGAGATCCCGTTATATAACCCCAGACATCAATATCGAGGTCATTATAAAGATGCATGACTTTCTGTGCATCGCCGCAGTTATGATATACAACAAAAGCACCTGCTTCATGTATCTGATTTGCAAGTTTATTTTCGTATTCCAGAACATAATTGGTAAAAAACTGAGGCCCCACATCACTGGTAGCCAGGTTTGCACCTATTTCAATGGAATCGGATCCAGCTTCGATGACTTCAAGTAGATGGTCCATATTCCATTTCAAGAAAAACTCCATCATTTCTCGATAAAATACCTCATCGCTAATTGGATCTATCATCATATCATCGAGTTTCCTGAACTGATTGATTGTATTAAAGGCACCGTGGGTTGCAACATTCACGAGCCCCTTGTCACCCACCGCAATTTTTGCTCTTTTCATCTGCTCACAATCAATGAATTTCGCAGGTGGTGCATATTTTGAAAATATATCAAAATCCTCTTTTGACTTGATCAGGTACTCGCCGACTGCGAAAACAACGAGATATGTTGAACTCCTATCAAAATTCATTACCTGTTTAAGCTCACCGCCAGGTGTTTTTACGACAGTTGTTCTCTTTTGTTTATCCTGATTCCCTTCCCTCGTAATCGTTACATCCCAGTTTTCCGCCGATTCTGGGATGTATTGATCCCAGAGAAGTCCCAACGAATAGAGTACATCAAAGCCAAAATAGTCATGATATTCGACGAACTTTTCAGCGAGATCAAAATCCTCTGGACACAAATGTTTATTGATATCAGGTTTATACTTAAACATCTCATAAACATTGTTGTAATATATAAAAGGGGATATCGGTATTCGGTCGGCTTTTTCCCCTCGAAACGTTTTCTCCAGTCTTTCTCTTCCTTTCATTTGATGATTCTCCTTTCCAATGATTTCATTGTCATTTTGATCCTGTAGAATGCATCAATTATTGATTTCATGAACTTTTTCATCTACGCCGATGGTCGCCAGATACATGATTTTTTCCTGTGACGCTTCACTAATATCGAGCTCTCCACTCTTCATACCCTGCCTCATAACGATAATCCGATCACTCAAGCTCAATATCTCGGGAAGTTCCGAAGATATCAATATTATGGCAACCCCGGCTTCCGCTAAACCTTTTAGTATCTTGTGTATCTCTGATTTCGATCCTACATCAATTCCCTGTGTGGGTTCATCAACAATAAGCACCTCTGAGTTAGTCGCAAGCCATTTTGAAAGTACCACCTTCTGTTGATTACCACCGCTCAAACTGAGTATAGGTGTATGGACACTGTACGTCTTTATGTTGAGGAATTTTAGATACATATCTACAAGCTCTTTTTCCCTTTTAATACTCGGAATGCCTAAATTCGATATGTTTTTCAAATTTGCAAGGCTTAAATTCTGCATTACCGACATGGTCGGTATAAATCCCTGCCATCTCCTATCTTCCGGTAACAAACCGATACCATGTTCCATGGCTTCCCTCGGTGATCGTATCTTAAGCTCTTTATTTTTGAGAAAAACTTTACCGCTCATCTTTCGATAAAATCCAAAAAGTGCTTTGGCAACCTCACTCCGACCTGATCCGACCAAACCTGCAAAACCTAGTATTTCACCTCTTCTCAAGGTAAAACTTACATTTTGGATAACACCCTCCACACTCAATTCTTGTATTTCGAGTACGATTTCTGCACCTTTTTCTACCTCATTCTTATTCTTTACATCGTACAGATCGATCTTTCGGCCGACCATCATTGTAATAATTTCATTCAACTGTGTCTCATCTGTATTTTTTGTGCCCACATACTCCCCATCCCTCAGTACGGTAATTCTGTCAGATATTTCAGAAACCTCCTCGAGGATGTGCGATACATAAATTACTGAAATACCATCCTGTTTAATACTATTGATAATCCGAAAAAGATTCTTTACTTCACTTTTCGTCAGAGAAGTTGTCGGTTCGTCCATAATCAACAATTTAGGATTTTCTGCAAGTGCTTTGGCAATTTCTACGATCTGCTGTTTCGATGTACTTAGATTTTGGACCATATCAGATGGTCTAATGTTATCCTCCTCGCCAAGTCGTTCCAGTATTTTCCTCGTTTTCCGCTCAAGGGCCGAATAATTCTTGATAATTCCTAGAAAATTACCCTCCAATTTACTGAGAAATATATTTTCCTTTACCGTCAGCGTAGGAATAAGAGCAAAATCCTGGTGGATAATGCTGATACCAATATCAATACTCTCACGAGGTTCAAGCTGATAGTACCTTTTGGCATAGAATTCGAAACTGCCAGCTGTTGGATGTACAATGCCGCCTAATAGATTCATAAGAGTGGTTTTACCTGCTCCATTTTCTCCAACAACAGCATGGCATTCACCTTTGTATATTTCCAAGTTTATATCTCGTAGTACGGTATTATCCCCATATTTTTTCGTTAGCGCATCGGTCTTCAGTATTACTTCCCTTTTCATTGAATATCCTTTGAGCAATACAAACGCATCACTTGGAATTTTCACGGAATTATATGCGGGCCATTGTCCAACGATAATGGCCCGCGTTTTCCATTGAATTTGAGACTGAGCTTATGCTCCCTGTCCCGATGCAATGAATTCGTCAATTGAATCTGGAGTGACAACAAACATCTCTGTAAACAAATTCTGTGCAGGCGGTAACACTCCATCCATCAGATAATTAAATAAACGAACCGTTGTATCACGACCTTCCGCATAAGCATCCTGGGCAATACCCGCTGCAACCTGTTTATTTCGGATGTATGGTTCGAGTTCTGGCACGTAAAAACAGACAACCTTTACATCATCGATCTTGCCTGCCTGTATCAATGCCTCAACCGCACCAGTTGGACCACCCGCCGTGTTATAAACGGCAGCCAGGTCAGGATGTGCTGTAAGGAAGTCCATGGTCTGTTCAAAACCTTTGTCAGCCTGATCGAGATTCTCAACTCTTCCCACAATCTCAATATTAGGATATTCTTTTGCAATTGTGTCCTCGAAGCCAAGCCTTCGTTGTTCATGTCCATAGAGGGCAAAGAACCCCGTAATGATCGCCACTTTTCCCTTTTCACCGATTTCATCTGCAAGAGCGTGCGCTGCAGTTACTCCACCCTCATAGAGGTCCTGGCCGATAAAAAACAGTGCCTTGTTCGGCTCCTTTGAATTGACGATCGCTGCAGCAACAGCTACTCCCTGATTAACCGCCGAATCAACGTAGGGAATCATACCTTCATTGAAGATCATTGTAACTATACCATGATACCCCTTTGTCACCAGTGTTTCTATGGCTTCACCGTAATCGCCTGTACCGAATGAAGCTCCTGGTATAATCCAATCGACGATAACATTATAGGGAGCAAGCTCCTCTTTCGCTGCTTCAACACCGGCATAAACTGCATCAAAAAAGGGATTGGTCTGACCGCCGAGATAGGCGATCTTGATCGTTTTCGATGCAACCTTATTCACCGGTTCTACGGTTCTTTCGTCATCGGGTCTTAGGATTGATTCTTTACTAATCTCGACGTAAGGTTTGAAATCACCAGTAAGAGCGTAGGGTGTAGCGCCTGTCCCCATTGTTGTTTCTTCGCCTTTTTTTCCGCTTGCTATGAGAATCATAGCAAAAGGAATTATCAGACAAAATACTATTACAAGAATTACCTGTTTCCTTCTCATTACTATCCTCCTCGTTGTTTTGTTACTCCTGTTGATAAAGTAATTCTTTTTTTGTTTCTTTTCTTTCATGAATCTCCACGGGTTGAACCATTTGATGCCATATATCACCTCTCTTTCTTTTATGCTATCCTTTCGACTTCCTCCCGTGCAATCCTGCACCAATCCACAACATTTTCCGGTTTCTTCCCTATTGTATGGTTGTCCTTCATTATGAGTTCAACTCTGCATCCCCTCGTTACTTCCAGTAATTTTCTTATTTCCTTACGTATATATTTCCAATCCACTGTCGGTTCAGCTATTGTCGCAGGATTTGGTTTTATGGACATGATGTATCGGTCCTGAAGATTTTCGACCATTTTTGCAATATCCACCCATGGTGAACAGGATACTCGACGAAGCCTGTGATGACGCTTAACAACATCCCAGCGAGGATGGACCGGTTCACAACAGCCGTAACAGGTCAGACCAAATCTCTCCATAATTGGCTTTTCATAGGGGAATATGAACTCCTCATACATATTGGGGGAAATATTGACCGTTTCTTGGCTTTCAGTGAACCCCCACATATCGACGGTACGAACCGTTTTTTCAAAATCAGCCTGTGGCAGCTCATCTGTATATCCGTAACCTCCGGATCCGACATAGGTCCCATCGTTATTGAGGCTCAGCAGGTTGTTCGCTTCCAGATAATCAAGCTTAAGCAAGAAGCCACTTGAAATTATCGAAAGCAGCTCTTTGATCTCATCGGGATGATCAATAAAATCGTACATGATGTTTTCAAGACCCCTCAAAATTGCTGCGGGCCAGGTGAGTCCGAGAGACCACCACCATGTACCCTTCAGTCTGACAGTGAGAATGCCTTTGAAGATCTCCTCTGCGAGCTCAAAGCAGCCGTTGGTCGTTTCCCAGTCGATTTCGAACTGTGGATCGTGGATCTTCTTCAGATCACGGCTGTAATCCTTTATTGGACTTTCCCACACATAGCTACCAAGCCTTTCTGTCTTGTGATACTCTGCCTTCACACCCCAATCATCGGGCGACACAGTATAGGCGACATCAAAGTAAGGTTCGACCGGTTTATCGTCACCCATTTCCCCGCCCCAGAAAATTTCCTTGCGAAGATCCATCTCCCATCGGCGGGCAATCTTTCCCTTACAGCGCATCTGTGCTTCAGTAATAATCTCATTCCAGCCATTTTCAGGATCGCAAAATACGATCGGCCGCACTGATCCAAGCATATTATGTCGTTTCCAAAGGAGGCGAGTGTGTTTCATTTTCTCACCTGTTGCAATCTTCGCCACTGTGGATGCAAGCTCCGTGAGGATCTCCCTCTCCTCCGGTGATATCGAAAGATCCTCTTGAGTAAATCCAGTTTCAATCTTTCCTGCCGCTGTTTGATCAATCCCCGTCGATTTTCCATTGCCATAGTTCTTCATTGCGATACTTACCTGATTATTGTTATTGCTCGACGTGTAATTGCAGCCTACATTTGCATGTCAATTATACTTTTTACCCTTTTCCCAAGCTCGAACTGGTCGCGATGGCTTTCACTGTACCGACCATTCTCTAATTCCACTGCAGGAGCAACGTATGATATAATAATTAGTCCCTTTTGATCTCCCATGGCTGAAAAGAGATCCCTGTAGTAGGGTTGCAAGCGAGAGTCTTTGGGAACAAAATCACAGGCCATATAGGGGATTCCCCTTTTCCTGAGAGCATCCCTCATTTTAGACGCAGCCCCGATATTATCAAGGTTAAAATTATTGACAGAGGTCAGGCCCTCGGTATTCAGATAATTGTCAATATGCTGAGTTGCAGTTCCACAGTAATGTATGCAACCACCCCCAAATGCTTTCAGCACACGAGAATTGTAAGGAACCACAAATTCTTTATAATGTTCTGCGCCCATTATCACGGAATCATCATCCGAAATCCATACACCACCATAACCTTCCGGAACTCTTAATCCAAGAGGAAACGAATCTGCCTCCATAGGTATGGATGCGTACTCTTTTTGAAACTTTACCCACTGTATCAGGGCATCAGTAACCATATCCATGAGCTCATGAATGAGCTTTGGATAATCGTACATCCAGTAACAGAAATTGTCATACCCCACCACTGAAAGTGCCGTTGTTAAGGGTCCCTGACAGTCAGTAACACCGACGGGTAGATCACAGTTTTCTTTGAAATAACGTAATGTTCTTAAAACCTGTGGCATGAGTCCATCCCGCCTCGGGTCAGGTAACTTTAACTTTTTTATCTCTTCAGGCTTCTTAATGTGGCTCAAATCAACAGCCGGATCGGCCTTGTAATTTTTTACAATATTGATTCCAAATCCTGAAGCCAAAACCCCGGTTCCATACCAGGGCATCAAATATCCCTGATAGCAATCATCCCTGTAGTATTCATAATGTCGCTTGATTTTTTTTATCTGATAATTCATCATTGCACTGGGATCATCCTCGTAATAATCCTCTGGAATGTCCTCCAAAAGCTCACCGAAAGTCCAGTAGTTTACGTCGTCGATTAAGACAGTTGCCTTTTTATTTTTAAACTCGAATGTTTCTTTGAGCATACTCCGCGCTCTTTCATCATGTTCCGAATATTTTTCTTTTAAATGAGTCATTTTCATTACCTCTTCATATTTCCTCTAACAGCTCCCATTTTTCATATTGAGAAAGTAAATTTTAAAACTTTCACTTAAAATATTCTGAGACCATGTATGCGGCAGATCCGACAATCCCCACATCTTTTCCAAAAGTGGAGTATTCAATTTGAACATTTTTCTCGATTTTTACAAGAGAAACCTGATTTATACGTTTTCTGAGCCCGGTTAAAAAGTAATCCCCAGCCTTTGTAAATATTCCCTGAATTATGATTATCTCCGGGTCGTAGGATAAGATCAGATTCGAGATTCCGATGGAATACCACCATATGACATCATCCATGATCTCACATGCGAGCTTATCAGAATTGTTTGAAGCGATAAATACATCTCCCACTTCAATATCCTGAGGTTTTTTCTCTTTAAATATCAGAGAATCAGGATAATCGTGATACTTTTCCCGGGCCATTCTCAGTATTCTATTGGCCGAAACCATCACTTCAAAACAGCCTTTGCCGCCACATGCGCATTTTTGATCGGTGAAGGGATTTAAAATCATATGCCCGATTTCACCTGCTAGATAATGGACACCTCTTTTTATCTCGTCTTTCACGATTACTCCTGCGACAAGGCCAACTCCCCCCTCAATTACTATGATATTCTTTTTATTCTTTGCAAGACCTTCCACTTTTTCCGCATAAACCTGAAACCGTATTTGATTATCTATAACAAGGGGACCCTTGTATTGGAGTTTCTCGCAGATCATTTGCTTCAGGTTGAAGTTTTCTCCCCAAAGAGGAAAATGAGGAGAGGATATGACAATTCCTCTTTCATAATCGGTAATGCCATGGGCACCAACTACTATGCCGACTAGTTTCTTCTCGTTTACTTTCCTTTCTCGAACAAGCTTTCCGTAGGACTCTTCGATCTTGTTTACGATTCCAGTTGTTCCTTCATGCTCACTTATTGGGATAGTCGTGCTCTGTAAAATAGATATACGTAGATCCGTTAAAGCTGAATAGAGTTCATGGGGAAAAATATGGAATGCCAGGACAAATCCACCACTTTCATTAAACCGGTACCTCATCGGCTTTTTGCCGCCTTCATCCGTGGATTTACCCTTTCCCACATTAATTACAAGACCCCTATCAACGAAATAATTCATTATTTTCATTAATGTCGTTTTACTGAGCTTTACCTTTTTTGAAAGCTCTGCAATGGAAACGTCTCCGCTCGCATGTCTTAGTAGGTCTAAAATTATTTTGCGGTTGGTTTCTCGAATGGTTTTGGGCTTGCCGATATCAGTCATGTATAGAAACACTTATTGTATGGGAATTAGATTCCGATTGTACAATAACTTTTTAGTTTGTCAAGGGTATTTTATAACTTTTTTGTAAAACTTTGTTGAAATACGAGGAGAAATCAAAGATTAATAGGATAGGTCCCAAATTTCTTCGCCGTGTCGTAAAATGCGAGTATATTTTCGATCGGTACCTGTGGCTGCACATTGTGAGAAGGACCGAGAATCAACCCACCACCAGGTGCAACGGTTTTCAGACGCAGCTTTGTTTCCCTGACGACATCCTCTACACTCCCGAAAGGCATAGTCTCTTGATTGTCGATTGTACCCCAGAATGTCAGATGCTTCCCGAACTTTTTTTTCAACTCTCCGGGATCCATCGATTTTGGTTGTACCGGGTTGAGTATATTAACCCCCACATCGATCAAGTCCTGCAGGATTGGATCGTTATAACCATCCGTGTGAAAGGCAAACTTAATGTTTGGGTTGAGGCTTCGTATATGAGAGAAGAGCTTATCGTAGAGCGGCACGAAAAACTCACGAAATTGTCCCGGTGATATGAGCAGCCGATCCTGCATACCGAAATCATCACCTATCCAAAGCACATCAACGCCCATTTCAACGAGTACAGTTCCTGCATCCCAGACCCAGGTAAGAAGCTTATTGAGGTACGCGTGTAGAAAATCTTTGTTTATGACCATATCCTCCAGAACTTTATCCATACCTCTGAGATACCAGGCGAGCTCGAAGAGCGTGCATGCGCAGCCCCCCATTATGCCAAAATCTGTACCGTACTTATCGATCATCCCTTTTGATTCCTCATACCGTGACCTGTCCCGGAAATCGGGCATACGCAGGGTGTCAAGATCATCCGTGTTTGCCATTGGATGTTCAATCATCTCGGTGTAACGGTTACCTGTATCCGTATCAACCCAGCGCCATTTAATACCCCATTCATCGTAGTATTCAGCTGTGTCTTGAGAATAATAGCTTGTACAGGGTCCAATCCAGGTGATAAGAAAATCATGCTCCATCAGATGTGGCAGATACCCGCCATCCGCAGCGTAGAGTGAAAGATTGTCTGTGTCTTCGCCAAGGTACTTCAACAACTTTTTTTCAGCCTCGGGTGTATACCAGACATCAATTGGCACCCGATCCGGCTCTTCATGATTTATGGCTGTAAGAAAACGTTCCTTGTGGGTCAATTTCCCCCTCCAAAAAATTGAGATCGATTAATTCTTAT
>CAYFYU010000030.1:0-13279 GCA_964347455.1 uncultured Spirochaetota bacterium
TTGACAGCACCTTCGGCACTTGACAGCACCTTCGGTACTTGACAGCACCTTCGGCCCTGTCCTAATGTATACAAAGGCTAATTTTGGAGTCAAGCTCTTTGTAGATATAAATCGTTTGACCTAAACTCACCTATCTTACTATTATTCTTTCACTGAAACCTGTACAGGGACTCTCTCATGGAACATTATCCATTCAAGCGTATTGAATCTCGGTGGCAGAAGGCCTGGGAAAAATCTGGAATTTACAGAGTTGATAGAAATAAAAAAATGAAAAAGTTCTACTGCCTCGAGATGTTTCCCTACCCATCCGGAAAAATCCATGTAGGACACGTTCGTGTATACACTATCGGAGATGTTCTAGCACGGTACAAGAGAATGAGAGGATTCAACATTCTGCACCCCATTGGATGGGATTCCTTTGGCCTTCCTGCTGAGAATGCAGCTATAGATAAGGGAGTACATCCGGCCAAGTGGACTTCGAGCAATATTTCGAGTATGAAAAGTCAGTTGAAGAAGCTTGGCTATTCATACGATTGGGAACGCGAGATTGCCACCTATAAACCAGCCTACTATCGGTGGAACCAGTGGATATTCCTCCAGATGTATAATAAGGGGCTGGCCTATAAAAAACTTTCCAGTGTCAACTTTTGCCCTGAGTGTAATACGGTGCTTGCAAACGAACAGGTGGAAGATGGCCGATGCTGGAGATGTGGAAGTGAAGTGACGCAGAAAAATCTCTCCCAATGGTTTCTTAAAATAACGACCTATGCGGATGAGCTTCTTGATTATCTCGATCACATGGATGGCTGGCCTGAACGGGTAAAGTTGATGCAGAGGAACTGGATAGGAAAGAGCGAGGGTGTGTTAGTCAACTTCAAGCTCGATGGCAGAGACTTTCCCATTTTTACCACGAGGCCGGACACGATCTATGGAGTTACCTTTATGGCAATCGCTCCGGAACATCCACTCGTTGAACAGATTATCGCTGAACAATCGGATAGGCACAGTAAGGTCTCCTTGGAAGAATTTGTTGAGAGGATAAAAAAACAGGACACAATCAAGAGAACGAGCGATGACTACGAAAAGGAGGGTATCTTCACCCAAAAGTTTGTCCTCAATCCGTTAAATGGTGATAGTATTCCGCTCTACCTGGTTAACTTCGTGCTCATGGAGTACGGAACAGGAGCTATCATGGCGGTACCGGCTCATGATCAGCGCGACTTTGAATTTGCAAAAAAATATAATCTGCCGATAAAAGTGGTCATTCAAAACGATGAAAATTCCCTGAATGCCCTGTCAATGGAACAGGCATACGTCGACGATGGACACAATATCGATTCCGGCCCTATTTCAGGACTACCCAACAGGGAGGGGATCAAAAAGATATCAGATTATATTGAATCCCATAATCTGGGCAAGCGGACGATACACTACAGACTCAAGGACTGGCTCATCTCCAGACAGAGGTATTGGGGAACGCCCATACCAATCATCTATTGTGAAAAATGTGGGACCGTTCCGGTAAACGAGGAAGACCTTCCGGTGATCCTTCCGGAGGACGTAAAGTTTAGTGGTTCTGACAATCCCCTGCGTTCGAGTGCTAAATTTCTCGAAGTACCCTGCCCCCGGTGCAACCAAAAGGCGGTTCGAGAAACCGACACCATGGATACCTTTATTGATTCCTCCTGGTATTTCCAAAGATACTGCAGCCCTCATGAACAGACAGCACCATTCTTGACAAGCGATACAGAGTACTGGATGAATGTTGACCAGTACATTGGTGGCATAGAACACGCCATTTTGCACCTTCTCTACGCGCGGTTTTTCACCAAATTTCTTCGGGATATAAACCTTTCCTCAGTCGATGAGCCTTTTGAGCGGCTGCTGACTCAGGGAATGGTAACCAAGGAAACCCATTACTGTAAAAATGACGGGTTACTTTTACCGGAGGACGTCAACGAGCACCATCAATGCAAAAAGTGCGGTGAGCCGATTGATATTGGCCGTGTAGAAAAGATGTCAAAATCAAGGAAAAATGTCATTGATCCCGATGATATCGTGGGCAGGTATGGTGCGGATACAGTTCGCCTCTTTATTCTCTTTGCCTCACCACCGGAGAAAGACCTCGAATGGACCGAATCCGGAGTAGAGGGGTCCTTTCGTTTTCTCAACAGAGTGTACCGGCTCTTTGAAGGGCGAGCCGAACTATTCAATGAAAAAAGACTCCAACTTCAAAACTATGAGAAAAACTTAAAAAACGGAATCAGAAGAAACGGTCTTGAGGGAGACCTGCTCCATGTTACACACAAAACGATTAAAAAGGTGACCACGGATATCGAAAAGCGATTCCATTTCAACACCGCAATTGCATCCATCATGGAAATGGTTAACTACCTCTATACGATCAATCCAGATGACCTGGAGGACACCTCCGAGGCTCTCTACGCCTATCTATCATGCCTCAAACATCTGCTGCTTCTCATCAATCCTTTCGTTCCCCATATGGGTGAGGAACTCTGGCACAGAATCGGCGGGGAGGGTTACCTACTCCAAAAACCTTGGCCCGACTATATCGAAGAATACACTCGCCAGGATGTTGTTACCATTGCAGTACAGGTAAACGGCAAGCTTCGCTCGAAATTCAAAGTCCCCATCGACGAAGACGGTGAGGAATTGAAAAGGCTGGCACTCAAGGACCCCCGGATTGCTCCGTACACGGCTGGTAAAAAAATCCTTAAAACCTTTGTGGTAAAAAACAAGCTGATCAATTTAGTGGTAAACTAGCGTACTCATTGAAGCTTGACCAACAAACTATATTTTTGTATCGTAGAACATTGTTTCTGACAAGGAGCGAGGGATATCTCTATGGGTGTTACGGTAGCAAAATTTGGAGGCTCTTCACTTGCCGACGCGGAGCAAATCAGGAAGGTACACTCTATTATCAGCGCCGATCCAAAACGACGGTACATAGTTCCGTCCGCACCAGGAAAGCGCAACAGCTCTGATAGAAAGATCACCGACCTTCTATACCTCTGTCACACCCATGTCCAGCAGAATGTTCCATTTGATGATGTGTGGGAGCTGGTCTCTTCTCGGTATCTCGAGATAGTAAGGGAATTAAACCTCTCCTTTGATGTCTCCCATACACTCAATGAGATTAAAAATGAGATCGGAGCCGGAGCGACCGTAGACTACACAGCAAGCAGAGGTGAGTACATCAACGGGCTTATAATGTCCAAACTGCTCGGATACGATTTTATCGACCCTGCGGAGATCATCTTCTTCGATAAAAATGGTGCTCTCGATACGAAACGGACGAACAAAGCGACTTCCAGCCGGCTGGCACGACATGAAAAGGCAGTTATACCCGGATTTTTTGGAAGTACCAGTGACGGCAGGATTAAAACATTTTCCCGGGGTGGTTCCGATATAACCGGTGCGATTGTTGCCAGTGGTGCAAACGCAGACATCTATGAAAATTGGACCGATGTCTCAGGCCTTCTCATGGCCGATCCTGGGATAATCGAAAATCCGAAACCTATCGATATCGTCACCTATAGGGAGCTCAGAGAGCTCTCCTATATGGGAGCAAAGGTACTCCATGATGAGGCTATCTTCCCCGTACGGGAGGCGGGTATACCCGTGCTGATCAAAAATACAAACAGACCCGAGGACGCGGGAACAACTATTGTCAGGGATGCTGATCCGATCACCCATAAGGGTAATATCACTGGAATAGCCGGCAAAAAGGATTTTACGGTTATTGTCATCGAGAAGGCACTCATGAACACCCAGCTTGGCTACGGTAGGAGACTGCTTTCGGTACTCGAGGTGAACAGTATCTCCTTTGAGCACATGCCCTCAGGTATCGATACTATCTCCCTCGTAATCGAAGATGCCCAACTGGAAACAAAACTTGATAAAATCCTCGAGGAAATAAAGACTGAGTGCAAACCCGATTCCGTTGTCGTGTATCCGAACATGGCCCTTATTGCGACCGTTGGCAGGGGAATGGCTTATACGCCCGGCATTGCAGCACGGCTCTTCACGGCCCTTGGAAATGCAAAGATAAACGTACGGATGATTGATCAGGGGTCGAGTGAGATAAACATTATCGTCGGTATAGAAAATGACGACTTTGAAGAGGCAATGCGAGCAATATACAATACCTTTGTACCCTGATATCCATCCATATTACTTGACGACGGGATTCTCCCTGTACAGCCATTTAACCATCCCGCCTTGGATGTTATACACTTCCTTGAATCCAAGCTGCTTCATCATGTTCAGGGTTCTTCCGCTTCTGCCTCCCGATCGGCAGTAGATGAGATAGGCCTTGTCCTTATCGAGTTTCCTTAGTTCAGAATTGAACTCATCGCTGTAAAAGTTAATGTTCAGCGCATTCTCAATGTAGCCCTCTTTGTACTCCTCCGGGGTTCTCACATCAAGGATTATAAAATCCGGAGACCCATTCCTCTTCTGAATGAGCTCATAGGCCTCCTCTGGTGATACATCTTTCAGCGTCCCTCTCTTCATACCACCAAGGCCGACCGTGGCTGTGCTGAGGATTACGATGAACACTACAAGAAAAAGGAGAATTCTTCTCTTCTGCATTTTTTTTAACCCCGCTTCCGGCTTCCCCTCGGATACATCCCTCGGTCCTTGACAGTACCTTTTGGGAAGATGAGGTAATACAGTAAATATAACTGTGAATTTACTTGAGACAAGAGCCATTGATGCGAGGTGAATGAAGCTTTGAGACAAGAGACCGCAGATGGGTACGGAGATCATCTGCTGTTTTCAATCTGAAGATGACCTCACGCAGTTTTGCCGCACCGTGCACTCCCCGAATATAGCGGTGAATATGGCGTTTTATTTCACGAACAGTTCTCTGCTCCCCCTTGAAGGAAAGCACCAATTCGAGATGCTGGAGTGCCATATCTATTCGCTCCTCCACTGAGGGCTGCGGAGGGAGGGCAGGATCGGGAAAATTCTTTAAAGCATGAATAATAGATTCTATGAGCCATGGATTACCGATCGCCGCCCGTCCTATCATAACGGCATCGCATGCCGTTTCCCGGACCATTCTTACCGCGTCTTCTGGTGTCTTAATATCGCCATTCCCGCATACGGGAATACGAAGCCGCTGTTTTACGAGTGCGATATATTCCCATCGAGCCGAACCTGCGTAACCCATCGACGCTGTTCGAGGATGCAGGGTCAAAAGCGATGCCCCTGCTTCCTGTGCTGCGAGGGAGGTCTCCACAACGTTGATTCGATCCTCTGACAGTCCGAGCCTGAGCTTCACACTAACCGGACGGGATGAAACATCCACACATGCTTTCACTACATGGTAAAAACGATCCGGGTCGCTGAGCAGGCCTGCACCTGCACCTGTACGCACCACTTTCCTGACCGAGCATCCACCATTAATGTCGACCATGTCCATGGGATAGTCGGCACAGGTCAGAACTGCCTGCTCCATTATCGCTGGATCCGATCCGAACAGCTGAATGCCAATGGGACGTTCAATAGGTGTGGTCTGTAGCAACTCCAGGGTTCTGCGATTTCTCTGTGCGATACCATGAGCGCTTATCATCTCGGAAAAGGTAAGTCCGGCTCCAAAGCGTCTTCCCAGAATGCGGAAGCTATTGTCTCCGATCCCGGCCAGAGGGGCAAGAAAGACGTTGTTCTGAGTCCTCAATCCGTCTATCTCTAGACTTTTCAAAAGTGCCATGCTCAATCTCGGTACACTATTCGCACTACTCTTTTATAAGGCTCACGATCGCCTGTGCAAGAATCCCCTCTCCTCTGCCAAATGAGGTAAGACCCTCCCCAGATGTAAAGGTGAGTCCGACATCACCTTCACCTATCCCCACCAGACGTGCAATGGAGTTTCGTATACGTTCAATCGTTTCGGAAGGAATTAACGGACGGGCAGCTTCAACCATAATGCCGATATTTTGTATCCGGTAGCCTATCCCGGAAACCATGTCGAGGGGAACCTTCAAATACTCACGGCTGTCACGGATGCCCTGCTCCAGGAGGGGATCTGCGTAATACCCAATGGATCGTCCACCACAGGCCTGGCTCAGTGCATTGAAGAGTGCATGAAGAATGACATCGCCATCTGAGTTGGCCTTTAAACCACAGGAGTCTGCAATCCTCACTCCGCCGAGCACAAGCGGTTTATGTGCGGTAAGGTCAAAGGGGTGACTATCGGTACCAAACCCTACGCGTACCAAATACTCTTCTCCCTCATTCTCTTCATGTGTATCCGTCTGGCGAGTTCCATATCCTGGGGGTAGGTAATCTTGAAGTTTTCACGGGAGCACTCAACGAACTTCACCTTTTCATGAATAGCTTCGACGAGGGTTGTGTCATCGGTCGCAATAAAATTCCTTTCCGCTGCTTCCTGAAATGCCTTGAGAGCAATATCAAAGCGGATTATCTGTGGTGTCTGAGCAATCCACACTCTACTGCGGTTTGGTGTGTGGTCAATGAACTGAGATTCATCTATGACCTTGACGGTGTCGGTTGCCTCGAAACCAAGTAAACTGGCTCCATACTGCTCGGCAGCATCCAAACATTCGTCGAGTTCCGAATGGCGTACAAAGGGATTTACCGCGTTATGAATTATGACGTATGAATCCCGGGAAATATCCATTTTCTTTAGATTTATCAGTGCATTATATGTTGACTCCTGCCTTGTTTCAACCGATTCCTCAATAGAGATAACCTTGGGTATTGCATCGTCTGCGATCAGTTCCCCCAGTCTTTCCATTTCGATGGCTCGTGCAGTCACAACAATGGCGTCGATTCTTCTAAACTCGGAAAGTGTCTTCAGCGTATAGTAGATAATTGGTTTTCCATTCATCTTGAGAAAGATCTTGCTTTCCCTGGTATGCATCCTTTCACCATTTCCACCGGCACAAACTATGGCTACATTCATCCTCATATCCTTTAGATTATACTGACACTTTTACAATTTTACCATAATTTATTAATAAATATCACAATGGGAAATACAATTTTCAAAGCATTTGCAAAATTAAACTTGAGTCTCAATATCCTCCCCAAACGCGGAGAAAAGGGATATTTCAACGTACAGTTTCTCAACGTTCAGGCCGCGCTACACGACCGGGTACGTTTACACGTTTCTCCCCAAACCCGTATGCGCATAAGCAAACAGGAACTTGATGGTGAATCAAACATTGCATTCAGGGCAGCAAGGGTAATAGAAGAACGCTACCAGCTTCGGGGGGGAATCACCATCGATATAGAAAAGAACATTCCCCTGACGGCTGGTCTCGGTGGCGGTTCCTCAGACGCAGCGGCAGTCATCAATGGTATGGACAAACTCTTCCATCTTCATATTTCCCCTGATGAAAAGATAGCCATCGGTGCTGAGCTCGGTATGGATGTCTGCTACTGCGTTATTGGTGGGCTCTGCAGGGTTGGGGGAATCGGCAATGATATACAGAAACTTTCCTACGGAGTACCAGGTCTCAATCTCCTGATCGCAACACCCAAAGAAAAAAAAACTTCCACCTCATGGGCCTATTCAATTCTCGAAGAAAAGGAGATAGGGAGAAATCTTCACAAATACGATGAACTGCTCAGGGGCATAAGGGTTGGAAGCGCGGAAATAGTTGGACGAAATCTTCACAACGATTTCGAACTCCCAGTCGAAAGGTACTTTCCAGTCACCAAATTGATTAAGAGCCTCATGCTCGATCATGGGGCTCTCGGTGCAGCTCTGGCTGGTTCAGGGCTTTCGGTCTTCGGGATTTTCGATAGCGCCGCCAAAGCAGTGCAAGCTCAAAAGCTACTGCAGAAACGGGATATCAACTGCATCGTTACGAAGATGATCGAAGCGTCCTCCACCTAAAACAGTTTAGTAATCTCGTCCCTTGCAGAGGGATGAATAATTTCACGCTTTCCCCCTCGATACAAGCAAACCTCATCCCTTTCACCTGTAAACTCCCCGATAGTGCTAATTGCACTAGATACGCGAGCAGCACCTCCAAATTCGGATTCAAATTTTCCCCTATCCTCTGGTGCCACGGCTATCAGCAGGGCTCCCGATGCAATAAGCCCAAATGGGGATAGTTTGAAATAATCACAGAGAGCCTGCGTTTCAGGATAGACGGGGATCTTTTCAGCATAGAGGTTCAGACCGATGCCCGAGCCCACGGCCATTTCGTAAGCGCCCATGAGTACCCCACCTTCGGTGGGATCGTGCATCCCCGTTACTTTGACCGATGAAAGTACCCTTTTCGCATCCTCTACAACACTTATACCCGGTTTCTGGAGAAAGTTCAGACAACGGCTGTAGAATGACTTTCCAAACTGCTCGACAACCTCATCTCTTCGTTCCCGTGCAATAATGGAAGTTGCTTCAATGGCAACCTTCTTTGTAAGATACAGCGTATCCCCAGGTTTTATATCACTATTTTTTATCAACCCCTCTTTATTCACTTCACCGAGCATGGTACCGGAAAGAATTGGCCCTTTCAATCCGCGAGTCACCTCTGTGTGTCCACCAATGAGGGATATGCCGAGCTCAGAACAGGAAGTTCTCAGATCACTCATTATTTCCTCTATAACCGCATTTGTTGTCCCTCTTTCGGGAAGAAGAATGGTTACGAGAAACCATTTGGGTGTTCCACCCATTGCAGCGATATCGTTGGCGTTGATATTTACCACATACCACCCTATGCGGTCCTGAACAAAGGTAATGGGATCGCTCTTCACAATGAGATAGTGGCTGCCGATATCGATCGCTGCTGCATCTTCCCCAATCCCAGGCCCAATGACTACACGTTTATCATTGATCTCAACTTTTCCTAGAAGCTTCTGAAGGAAAGCATACTCAAGCTTACCCGTTTTCAGATAATCCATTTTGGCAAACCTCTATACATCAATCCATCTATTATCGCAGACTGAACGCTTTGTATACAAGGTAATTGAGTAGAGGATGTTGCTCCGCTACGAGCTTTGGAGACCTCAAGCGATCAGCATACTCAATGAGCAAACGGGCCTGTGAACTTTGATCGCGGTAATAATTTATAAGCGCAAGGTCGAGCAGTCTTGTTGCGAGATCATCGAGTCGTTCGGGAGTAAAATAGGTGGTGTTGAACCCCTTAACTATCTCCTGTACCCTTTGGGTGGGCGTTCTGTTTTGAAGAACAAGCTTACTATTTTTCGCCTCATTGATGTGGCTTCTTACATCACGTATATCCTCCTCAGGCAGCCTCATGGTGCCCAGTTCTCCCATTTTGAATAGGTTACTTTCCTCATCTGGTGTAAGTATGCGGGAAATCCGCGCGGGAACCAGTTTGCGAACAGGATGCTCAACACTTTCTTCCCCATCATCACGCAAACTCCGGGGAAGTGAACCCAGCCCCGAAACCCTCTCATAATCGGTGCGTTGGAGCGCTCTGTGCAGGCGAAAAATTGCATATGATGCTGGAATGGAGAAAAAGTTATCGTTTTGGCGTATGAGTTTCTGGAGGGATTTTTTGCTCCCGGGATTTTGAGAGTACCCCAGAACTCCCCTCAGATTATTGATTATAAACCGGTACTGCACAAGTGACGATGAACGTTGATTCATGAGAGAAATGATAAGCTCGCTTCTACCTAACCCGTCAGGGATTGAGAGAAAACAAGAGTCAATAGTATGCTCATCCTCGCCTTTCCCTTTTGGTTTCTTCGCTGACGGTCTGAATTGATCTATATCGATCCCGGCAGACCGAAAAATATACAGGGCTTTTTTCGCTGACTTCTGAGCCGATCTTGCCATCCTTTCATCCACTGAAATCTCCCAAAACTTCTGAACTATCTCCTGGCGTTCGGCTGCACCCCTCATACGTTTGAGAAGGCTACGGGGATTTTGACTCAACAGTGATTGCACAGTGGCTTCATCCATGGACGCGCACTCTCTCCTTATACGTATCTAACCTTCTCTTGACATATACGCGACAAATTCCTCCAGTGATTATCAAGTGTATTCAGCAATTCATCTTCGGTAGAAAACCAGTCAATCTCAACGGTATTGATACGATCACCATATCGCTCCAAATAGCTGAAGGCTATCAGTTTCAGTGGATCAAACGCACTGGTTTCAGACACTTTAAGTTTTTTCAGGATCTCCTCAATTCTGCTCCCCGGTTCGTAATCAAATTCGACCAGTGGCAAAACCTCTGAGAGAAAGTAGAGCTTCATGAATCCCACCCGGGCGGAGGGAAATATAAGTATCCTGTTCGGCATCTGTACCTTCCGCTCCGGAATGTTGATCTGCTTATTTAAAATTGGTCGATACTTATCTATCAGTTTGAATTCCTCGATCAGTGCCTCCAGGTCAGATCCAAGAAGCCTGTACTGTATATCATAGAGGTTCTGTAGTATGAGTTCTCTCTTTTCCTCGTTCTCGCCGGAATAACGGAAATAGTTGTTTATCCTTGTCTTGAGATTTCTGGTTTTTCCAATGTAGATTATCTGACCTTCTCGGTTGGAGAAAAGGTATACGCCGGGCTTTTCCGGAATATCCCGAAGGTAGCCCTTGTTAAACCTGTATTTCGAAAATTGGACAGTGGGTAGCACTCGGTTAGAGATTTCGATAAGCTCACCGGCACTTCCCACACCAGTCTCTCTCGCTTGGTTCAGTACATGTTCAAATACGTACTGTAGCGTTTTCACTTTTGAAAGAGCACTCTCCGATTCAAAATTGACAATGGAAAAATCCTCGATGATCTCCTCCCACTTCGAGTACCTCTTGTCCGTGTAGAAATGAGAAACCAACCTCTTGATTGAGAGGGTCTTTATCTCAAGATCAAGCGGTGAGATAAAACGCTGAACTTTTTTAAAACGGTTCAGGCTTGATCTGTCATAGGGAAGAAAGATATATTGTCCAGATTCTTCAAGCAATTTTCTGATCGGATACGATTCATCCGAAACCCCGTCTCTATAGATAACAAAGGCCGATCGGTCTCGTAGAATGGAAAAGGGATCTTCTAGGGAGGTATCTTCCTGTAGGACGTCATCAATTGCAAAAAGTACGTACCGGGCAAAATCCAGAGGCATGTCCTCGATCGAGGAGAGTTTCTTGGCGGTCCAGCTTCCATCCGACTCCCGGATGAACCGCCGATCCTGACCTAACAGTGGTTCAACAAGACGAGAGGCAAGCGCTGTATCAACCCTTTCCATCTTATAAAACTTTTCTACGATTTCTTTATTCGAAAATCCTCTCCCCTTTTCCAGTATATAGGTATATATCTCATCCACCATGCTCCCCATGATTTCCCCCATATGGACTTGAGAGATGAACTGTGCTTATCAAGCCTGTCGAAATTCGCGCTTATAATTTACATGAAAAACCTAAACAAATATAATATAATGGATTTGAGTTTATAAACAGAAAATCTATGGAATGTCCTTATGGTTGAAAGGCTCCGAATTCCCAACGAGAAGCTCTACAAGTACAGTTTCTATAAAGCTGGTACGGTGCTCTTCAAACAGGGAGATCCCGGCACCGATATTTATATAATGAAAAGAGGTGCTGTAACCGTTACCGTTGACGGGCAGATCGTGGGGCTCATCAATACTCCCGATACCATGATAGGTGAAATGGCATACCTCCTCGATGTACCTCGAACGGCAACCGTGGAAGCCATTGAAGATGCTGAGTTCATCGTGATACCCGGCAAATACCTCTATGAAAACGTCATGAAGACCCCCGAGCTCGGTATTGATCTCCTTAAGATTCTCTCCCGTCGGCTCGCAAATACAACGAAATACGCAACAACGCTTGAAAAGGAAGTTATCGAGTACAGAAACGAGATACGCAATTTAAAAGGAATCGATGAGCTCCGGGAGCCGACTATAGAGGAAGAGCTTCTCATGCAAGGCTTTATCACCAAGGAAAAGCTGAACAAGTGCAGAGAAGAGTATAAAAAACTAAAGGCAAAGGGGAAAGGCCCCTCCCTTCTCCAAATAATCATCAAAAACGGGCACGTCACTGCCGAACAACTCATCCAGTATCTTGATATGAAGCAGGTTCGCTAGCGTCCTCGGGACCCCGGATCCAAACAGTCCGCACAATTACCGCTCTGTGTACATCACTTTAACGCGTGAATAATCACTTTCTTTTCATCGTGACTTTTACCACCTACTGTGATAGATTTTTCTCCAAGGAGGAAAAATGGCAGTTTTTGCAGGGAGCTTTCAGATAGAAACAAGAGGTGAAACCGATATCATTGATATAACTGATCAAGTCGAAGAAGTGCTGGCCCAATCCGCTTTCGAGGATGGGACAGTCACCGTATTCGTTGGTGGATCGACCGCCGGCATAACCACTATTGAATTCGAAAGCGGACTTCTCCAAGATCTGCGAGACACGTACGAACGATTTGCACCTCGGAATGGATACTACGCCCACAATGAGCGTTGGGGTGACGGTAACGGCTATGCCCACGTACGTGCTTCCATGACGGGACAGGACATCACCATCCCATTTTCGGAAAAAAAACTCCTCCTGGGGACATGGCAGCAGGTCATTCTTATCGACTTCGACAACCGTCCGCGAAAAAGGGAACTAACCGTCCAGATAATCGGAAAAGAAGGATGAAACTATCGATCGCTCTCTTAACCTGTTCTCTTCTTATCATTCTGATCTTCATCCCATACCCTGCTCCTGCGCGAAACGCTTCCCAATTAGCGGACAACTTGCAGGAAAGGGGTCTGAATCCTCTCCTCATTAGCGGCATCATATCAATGATACCAATATTTGAACTCAGGGGCGGCATTCCCATTGGCATCGCCCTGTTCAGGCTCCACCCCCTTGCTGTATTTCTCGTTTGCGTCAGCTTCAACCTCGTTCCCATTATCCCGATACTGCTGCTCTTGAGTCCCCTGAGAAGGATACTCGAGGACATTCCCCCATTTAAAGGGTTTTTCAGCTTCCTGCAGCATAGGGCTGAGAAGAATAGGCGGCTGGTAGAGAAATATGAAGAGCTTGGGCTGACCCTCTTCGTTGGCATCCCGCTTCCTGTCACCGGGGCATGGACCGGATCCATTATCGCTGAAATACTGGGATTACGGATAATGAAATCCTTTGGCTACATTGCCCTTGGGGTAACCCTCGCAGGTATCATCGTTACCCTTCTCACAATGCTCAAAATATATGGAATTATCGGTGGTGTATGTATACTTCTCACCTTTATTGTTATTTACGTTATAAAGGTACGTAAAGAGCTGAGGAGTTTACAGAAAGAAAAGA
>CAYFYU010000030.1:13289-13825 GCA_964347455.1 uncultured Spirochaetota bacterium
TCAAACCAGACGAGAGTGGCTGATTGCGAATCGGCCCTTGACAGGACCTTAGACGCAGTCACTGTTGACATTTTAAGAGGGCACAATAATATTGTGTGCATGACACTTGATGCCCGTACAGGACTTATCGGACTTTTTGGAAACCCGGTAGAACACTCCTTCTCACCATTGTTCATGAACTACGCTCTTGGAGTCCTCAATCTAAACTACCGCTACCTTGCCTTTAGCATTGATCATGACAATCTCGGGATCGCCGTCGATTCGCTCAGGACTCTGGGGTTACGGGGCGTGAACGTCACAATCCCCTATAAAAAATCCATAATGAGCTTTCTCGATACTGTGGACGATCAGGCAAAGCTGATCGGTGCGGTAAACTGTATCGTGAACGGGGAAGGACGTCTCGTAGGATACAATACGGACGTTCACGGTTTCATAAAACCATTAGAGGACCGCGGCATATCTCTCCATGGAAAAAGGGTGCTCATCATTGGGAGCGGGGGTGCAGCACGGTCTGTCATGTACAGTCTTGTTCATGA
>CAYFYU010000030.1:13835-41033 GCA_964347455.1 uncultured Spirochaetota bacterium
CATGCCAGGCGATGTGATTTTTTCGGCGGTTGTTCATGAGGAAGCGGCTGAGATCAGCCTTGCAAACCGAACAGAATCTAAAGCAGTTTCGCTCATCGAATGGTGTAATAATACACTCCGATACCGGAAAGCTAGTTTTGCAGGTCCCGGTCAGGAAATAACCCAGAATAAGATGGATACATACGAAATTATTGTGAACACAACGCCAGTGGGCATGCATCCGGATAGGTCTGGCTGCCCTGTGGGGAAGAATATCGGTTTCCATTCAAAACAGGTTATCTATGACCTCATCTATAACCCCCCACAAACTGAGCTTTTGAGGAAGGGTGTCACGGGGAGCGCGCTTATACTGAACGGATTCGAAATGCTCATTATTCAGGGGTTGTACTCCCTCGCACACTGGTTTCCAGATCAGAAGAGAGACATTTTCTCTCTTCAGCAGAACATTATCGACCATGCGAAAATCTCTGCGGGGTGTATCTGAGAAAATGGAAATACAAAACCGAACCGCTATCTTTTTAATCGGCTTCATGGCGGCCGGAAAGAGCACAATTGGCAAACACCTGGCAGAGCCCCTGGACTGTTCCTACCAGGACACCGATGCGGAGGTGGAAAAAAGGGGGGGTATGCCTATTCATGATATCTTGGAAAAAAAGGGTAAATCCTATTTCCGTTATTATGTAAAGAAACTCGGGATCTCTATTTTGTCTTTGGCCGGGAAATACCCGGTGGTTAATAATCTCGTTAGGTGTTGTGGCTGGGAGAAAAAGCTAGACTAAAGCTGTCCCAACTAAGCTTCGTAAGTCAGAAGAAATCTTGCAATCCGGTAAGTAATAAAGTAATTTAAAATGAATTCTTGTATCCACAGGAGATTGCTGAATTCCGAATGAAATTTTTAGTAACACGATCCAACATGAAAGGAACTGTGACCATACCAGGATCAAAATCCCACACTATCCGTTCCGTATTTATAGCCAGCCTGGCTGATGGTCGCTCCCTTATTCGGGCTCCTCTTTTATCCCTGGATACAGAGTCCGCCATCCGTGTCTGTCGGGCTTTTGGGGCTGAGATAATAAGTGGCAAAAACCAGCTCGATGTGATTGGATTCGGAGGGCAGCCCTCAACTCCGGAGAATGTGATCGATGTAGGCAACTCCGGTACGACCCTCAGACTGGGAGTTTCCACGGCCTGCCTATGTGAAGGTTACTCCCTATTTACCGGTGATGAACAGATTAGAAGCAGGCCCATGGATCCGCTTCTGACTGCCTTGAACAATCTTGGTGCCCGTATTATTTCCACAAGAGGGAACGGGAAGGCACCTCTGATTGTGAAAGGCAGGGTCCTGGGTGGAAAAACTGAGCTTCAGGCTGTGAGTTCACAATATCTGTCTTCTCTGTTGATAAATGCCCCTTTGTTTGAACAGAACACAGAAATCATTTTGACGGAATTATATGAGATTCCTTATGTGGATATTACCCTGTGGTGGCTTGATGAACAGGGTATTCGATATGAGAGAGAGGGATATGAACGATTCCTGATACCAGGAAATCAGTCCTACCATTCCTTTGAGAAGACTATACCTGGTGATTTTTCCTCCGCTTCCTTTTTCTTGGTTCTTGGTGCCCTTTCAGAGGAGGGGATCCGGTTGAAAAACCTTCTCATAACCGATCCTCAGGGGGATAAAAGAGTTATTGAAATATTGAAGTCTATGGGCGCCGTTGTAAAGGTAAATCATGACAGCATTACAGTGAAGGCCGGAGAGCTAAAGGGGCGGAAAATCGATATGAACGATATTCCCGATGCCCTGCCTGTTATGGCCGTGGCCGGCTGTCTTGCAGAGGGAACAACCCAGCTATGCAATGTCCCCCAGGCCAGGCTGAAAGAGACGGACAGGATCAGTGTTATGTGTCGCGAGCTTTCCAAAATGGGTGCTGATATTACAGAAAAAGAGGATGGTCTGGTAATCAATAAAAGCCAGTTAAAGGCCGCCTCGGTAACGGGATATAAAGATCACAGGGTGGTTATGGCCCTTGCCGTTGCCGGACTGCAGGTTGAGGGAGAAACAATAATTGGCACGGCAGAATCCACTGAAGTGACTTTCCCCAATTTTTTTGATCTTATCAGACAGTGTCAAGGCAACATAAAGAAATTAGAGCAATGATTTTTGGTTGTTATCTTGTAAATTATTCCTTGAAAGGATGGAATTATGATTGGTTGTCATTTAGGCAGGATGGTTCAGCTAACAGTGGCGGGTGGGTCCTATCAGGAGGGACTATCCATTGTTCTGCAGGGTATCCCGCCCGGAATTACTTTAACAGAAAAAGAGATCTATGCTGACCTCTTATTGAGAAAACCCGGGGCTGACGAACTCTCTTCCCCCAGAAAAGAGCCTGACCTTCCTGTTATATATAGCGGGTTGAATGTCGAAGATACAATACAGGATGCTGGGAACAAGAATCACACCAATGGAACCCCTTTGACCATTCTTATCCCAAACCTGGACAGACATTTTATCCATATAAAACAGTACCAGGACACAAACCGTACACCCCGTCCGGGTCATGCCTCCTATGCTACTTTTAAAAAATACGGTCCTGATGATGATGCCATTGGTGCCGGTTTTTTCAGCGGCCGATATACAGCTACTATTGTGGGAGCCGGTTACGTGGCAAAAAAGATCCTCAAAAAATGGGGGATTGATGTCTTTTCTTTTGTCAGAGAAGCTGCGGGGATTCGCTGTTCAGAAGACAACCTGGAAACCATCAAGAAATATACAGATTCCTATAAGCTGATGCGCAGGGATCATGATCCTTTCTACCAGACCGTCTATGAACAGGAAATGGTAACCATGGACATGCGATTCCTGGAGAAAATGAAGATATTCGCCGAGATCGAGAAAACGATAGATGATATCCGGGACGGTGCCACTGAAATGAAACGCGAGGCTATTCTCGAGAAATACGGCGTACATCCTGTTATAAACTGCCCGAACCTTGAGGAAGCGGATGCCATGGTGAAGGCCTGCAATAAGGTTTCCGCTACAGGGGATTCCACCGGCGGTATCGTTGAAGTAGTTGCAACCGGTATTCCGGCTGGTCTGGGTGAGCCTGTTTTTCACAAACTGGACGGTGAACTAGGACAGATGCTTGGCATAGGGGCCGTGAAGGGAGTGGAAGTGGGAGCTGGCTTCAAAGTGAAGGACATGACCGGTTCTGAGTGCAATGATGAGATGAGGGCTGAAAACGGCAGGGTTGTCTTTGATTCAAATAATGCAGGGGGTGTCACCGGCGGTGTCTCAACGGGTCAACCTCTTGTTGTCAGACTTGCGATCAAACCCACACCGACCATAGACAGGAAACAGCATACCATTGATAAATATACCTTAGAGAACAAAGAGCTTGCTGCCATTACCAGAAGGGATCCCACCATTGTCTCCCGGATCTGGCCTGTTGCTGAAAATTATACTTCTCTTATTCTTCTTGACATGCTGATGATCCATTACGGATACAGTAAATTGCGCGATATGAAATAAGCGTTTGAAACGCTATTCCTTGAAAACAGATAAATCCGGTTTTCATTTGGCTGGCCTGTTTATCTGTCTTGGTTAAAGGATCTCTACATTTCGGCAGGAGGAGGGGTATTGCCCCGTACAGTCGGTACCTTATGGCTTATGAAGAAGAGGGGTTTTGTGGAGTGCTTGAAATCAAACATCGATGATATAATGAAACGGGTAGATACAAGTTCCGAGCGGCCGATTTTCCATCCCGGGAAACGGCCCAGAAAATCGCTCACATTCTCAAAAGGAAAGTAGTGTAGCTTGCAAATGGATAAGGTGCAGGTCGGAAATTTAAATCCATACACTGTGTACATTGGTGACGGAATTCTCAAAGAAACCCCTGTGATCATCGAGAAGAAACTAGCCGCAAAACCCTACCGTGACCGTAATCTGTTTATCATAACCGATCGAAACGTTTCAAGGCGCTATCTGAAGCCTCTGACGGGAAAACTGAAGAAACGGGGTTTTCGTGTAACACAGTCAATTCAGAATCCAGGCGAGAGACTCAAAAATCCAAGCAGTCTTAACAGTGTGCTGAACAGTATGGTGCGCCAGGGGATGACCCGGGATTCCACCGTTGTTGCCCTTGGAGGTGGCGTTATCGGTGACTTCGCCGGATTTGCCGCTTCGATCTATATGCGCGGCTGTCACCTCGTGCAGATTCCTACTACCCTTCTCGCGCAGGTTGATTCATCGGTCGGTGGAAAAGTGGGCATCAATTTAAAGGAGGGAAAAAATCTCGTCGGGAGTTTCTACAATCCGCTCACCGTAATCGGTGATACAGACACACTTAGAACCCTTCCTAGCCGTGAGTTTGTTGCCGGATTTGCAGAGATAATCAAATACGGTCTCATCTTCAGAAAAACACTCTTCGAAGAGGTTGAACGATTTTTCTCCTCCCGTTTTCCCGACACAGAAACCTCTATACCAACCGGGAAGCTCAGCAGGGTGATTCTCAGTGATATAGAGTTTTTGAGGAGTGTCATAGTGGAATCAGTAAAGATCAAGGCCATGATCGTTAGTGCGGACGAGCGGGAAAAGGACCTTCGCATGATTCTGAACTTCGGCCATACCTTTGGACACGCGCTGGAGCAGATAACTCGGTATCATCATTTCATCCATGGAGAAGCCGTGTTCCTCGGCATGCGAATGGGAGCGGAGCTCTCCAGTGAACTCGGTCTGATCAACTCCCACCAAAGGCAGAGGGTTTGTTCTCTTCTCGAACGATTCACCACCCCGCCTCCTAAGAATCTGAGCGCAGCAAGAGTTTATGCGCAGATGGGAAAGGATAAGAAAAAGCGTGGCGGATTGCTTCACTTTATCGTTCTGGAGAATATTGGTTCTGCCGTTTCCAAAACCGGCCTACCGAAAAAAATCGTTCTGGATTGCATCCAGAGGGTACTCCATAAATAACAGGTTGCCCGATCACACTCTTTTGAGTATGAGGTCAAAAGCCTTAAGGTATCCCTTGGGACCGAGACCCTTTATCTGATCCACACATACGTCCCTGATAACCGAAACTTTCCTGAATTCTTCTCTTTTTTCAATATCAGAGAGATGCACCTCAACCGTCGGCAGACCTGAGGCCTTAATCGCATCCCGCAAAGCGTAGCTGTAATGAGTGAACGCACCTGGATTCAGAATAAGGCCGCTATACCCACGTCGGGAAAGGGAGTGTATCCTATCAATGAGCTTCCCCTCATGATTCGACTGAAAAGCTCCAATTTTTACTCCCCTTTCACGGGCGTAACCTTTCAACATTCGAATGATATCCCGCAGGGTGGATTGGCCGTACACGTCAGGTTCCCTGCTGCCAAGCAGGTTGAGATTGGGACCGTTCATGACAAATATCTTTTTCATCTAGCGTATCCTGTCTTAACTCGAAACCACCTGATCATCTTCTCATAGTAAAGTGTCGAGATAAAAAAATCAACCGGGTGGGCGAAACAACAGTGGAAGCTCCAGCAGGAAGAGTGCTGTCAGGTGTAAAACCAGAGTGAGGGTGGCTGTTTTCCAGTAAAATGACACTGCTCTTAGAATTAGGTCTGGATCCTCCTTTTCCTTTTCGCCGAGCTTATCCTCTCCGATCCAGGGTTTGAATTTTTCTACACCCCCGTAGGTTGAGGGTCCTCCAAGTGAAAGTCCAAGATATCCCGCAAACCCGGCCTCCGATACCCCGCTGTTTGGACTTGGATGAGCTTTTGAGTACCGGATCATCGATCGGAACACGTCACTCCTGAATCCAGCCGCACAGAGAACAAAGAAGCCATTCAACCGTGCGGGTATGAAATTGAGCAGATCGTCCAGCCGGGCGCCAACTTTGCCGAAACGCTCGTATCGTTCGTTACGGTACCCAAAACAGGAATCGACTGTGTTGACCGTTTTATATATATAGGCAAGAGGCATCCCGCCGAGCACGAGATAGAATAGCGGAGCCGTGAAGCCGTCGACGATATTTTCAGCAACCGATTCAACAGTAGCCCGAATCAGTTCCTTTTTTCCAAGATTTTCAGTATCCCTGCCCACGATCCGTGCCGCTCTCTTACGGGCCTCCTCGATGCTTTCTTCATCTATATATCTGGCCACAGCCTTTGCCTCCCCGACCATGTCCCGGTTGCAAAAGAGGAAGAAGAGGAGGGCGATAAGAAGAACATTCACTCCAAAAGGAAGGGAGAAAAAGCGAAGCAGCCACTGAAGACCGATAGTAACGACAAAGACCGTTGCTATTGCCCAGAGTACGAGCAAAAGTCCACCAAAAAATTTCTTTTTCATCCGATACAGTACACGCTCATAGAAGTTGAGCATGGATCCGATGAGCCGCACGGGGTGTGCCCTAATCCGGGGATCACCAAACAGCGAATCGAGCACGAACGCGACGAAAACATTGATGATCACGGTTGTTCCCTCTACAAAACCATGATGAGTACGAGAATGAACCCGAGGCTTTCGGAAAACTCAACTCCCGCACCGATCGTATCTCCCGTAATTCCACCGATCTTTCTCCTGCATACCAGACCCCATAAAAACCAGAATAGAATAATGAAGGCGGGGAGAAAGAAAGAGAGGGGAGCTCCCAATCGTATCGAAATAAGCTCAGTGAGCAGAAAAGAACCAAGGACATGGTGTAAACGTACACCAGAAGCGAAACTCTTTCCAAGACTACTCCCATCCGATGCAGCAGGAAAAAGAAAACTGTAGAATGCCACACCACCCCTGCTCATAACCGTTGGCAGTAAGAGGAGTGACTGCTGGTGGTAGGGGATGTGGAGAAGTATCTCGTAAAGTATAGCTATCTTCAGGATATAGAGAAAAAAGGTCCCGACAAATCCAAGTGCCCCCATCCGCGAATCTTTCATTATGGACAGAATTTCATCACCAGTACACCTGCCCGAGAGAAATCCGTCAAATGTATCGATAACACCATCGGTATGCAGCCCCCTGGTAAAGAGAATTATGAAAATGTTGATGAATATTGATCGTGTGAGAGGTGAAAGTACGGCTATGACGCCGATGAGGTATACAAAAGCACCGAGCATCAAGCCCACGATGGGAAAAAAAACAGATGATTTTCCCATGTCTTCGGCATCGACCTCTATCCTGCCGAGTCCCGGAATTATAGTTAGAAACCCGAATGCAAAGAGCAGATTCTTGAAAACTCCCTTTACCCATTTAAACATTCATCCGAACCAACATTTCATCCCTTCTTTTTATCTACACCAGCCTCGTCAAAGGTGGCCATACCATCGTAGAGGGCAAGAGCCGAATCGATGAGCTCGATGCCAAGGGCTGCTCCGGTCCCTTCACCCAGCCGCATACCGAGATCCAGAAGTGGTTTCTTCTGTAGAAACCCAACCAAACGATCGTGTCCCTGTTCAGCTGAAAGATGGGAGAGCACAAAGTAGTCAGAAAGCTCCTTTTTCAAACCAACAGCGATCATCGCCCCTGCCGTTGATATGAAGCCATCCACAACGGCCAATCTTCTCTTCACTGCGGCGCCGATAATGAGACCTGCAATGCCCCCTATTTCGAATCCGCCAACCTTGCTCAGTACGTCTAATGGATCCGAGGGATCAGGACTATTAAGCGCAATACCCCGCTGAATAGCGTCAACCTTTTTCTCGAAGCCATCGTCATCGATCCCGGTACCTCGCCCCGTAAGGGAACGCACATCAATCCCGGTCATTACAGAAGCAATCGCGGAGGATGGGGATGTATTACCAATTCCCATATCGCCGGTACCGAGTATATCAAAATCATATTCCGTGGCCAGATCGATCCCCGTCAACACAGCCCGCTCTGCTTCCTCACGGGTCATTGCCGGTCCCCGGGTAAAATTGCTGGTACCGTATCCTATCTTTCGATCCAGATAACCGGAAAAATCAAGATCCGATCCAACCCCCATATCTACAACAACGATATCGCATCCAGCATGCCGGGCGAGAACATTCACTCCAGCTCCGCCTTTGACAAAGTTCAGCACCATCTGGGCGGTAACGCTCTGTGGATAGGCGGATACTCCTTCCTCGACAACACCATGATCTCCGGCAAGAGTAAAAATGATCTTCTTTTCACACTTGGGTCTGTCTGATCCCTGAGCAGCTGCAAGAATCAAGCACAGCTCCTCGAGTCTTCCGAGACTACCCTGTGGTTTCGTCTGAGAATCAAGTCGTCGCTGCACCGACCCCAAAATTCCTCTGTCGACAGGCTCAATCTTTTCAAGCCAACTCTTCAGATCTCTCATCAACCCTTCCTTTCCCTTAACTGCAATCGCTTGCCACGGTCGTGTCGTTCGAAGGCAAGTTCCACCAGTCGTTCGATGAGCTGGTGCTGTGGAATTCCACTCGCCTCCCAGAGCTTCGGATACATGCTTATATTCGTGAACCCGGGGAGTGTATTTATTTCGTTTACCAGTAGTTCACCGTTTTCCCTGATAAAAAAATCAACCCGTGCGAGTCCTTCACAGCAGGTCAGCAGAAAGGTCCTCACTGCGAGTCCCTGTATTTTTCTGATCGTATCCTTTTCGAGCCTGGCTGGTATCAACAGATCAGCCCCCCGATCATCCACATACTTTGCATCATAAGAGTAAAACTCATGGCGGGAAACTATCTCCCCCGGCATTGAAGCAATTGGCTGCTCGTTGCCCAGCACGGAGCACTCTATCTCCCTCCCCTTGACGTACTCTTCAACGATTATCTTCTGATCATACCGGAATGCCTCCTGTACAGCCCTTCTGAAATCCTCCTGATCCTTCGCCATGCTGATACCAACAGAAGAGCCCAGGTTTGCGGGTTTAACGAAGAGGGGGAGCCCGAGTTTAGAACTTAACTCTCTAAAATCGTTCCGTGCACGGTCACCGTCCCTGTAAGCATAAAAGAGAGGAACCGGTATCCCGCCATCGCGAAGCAGACGTTTCATTACCTCCTTATCCATCCCGATGGCTGATCCGGTAACACCGGCACCTACAAAAGGGATGTTGTAGAGCTGGAGCAATCCCTGAACTGTACCGTCTTCACCATAAGGACCATGCAAAATGGGAAAAACCACGTCCACTTTTCCGATGACCCGGTAATCCCCACTGCCTACAATTTGGGCAAATTCCTCTCCTGGCTTTAGAAATACCTCCCGGTACCCTGTAGCAGGAACCTGCTGGCCGTTATCCGGAACAGCTGAAACCCTGTCAACATGGTACCAAACTCCTTTACGGGATATATAGATAGGAAGAAGAGCATACCTGTCCTTGTTGAGAGCACGGGCAATGTTCCGAGCGGATTGAATTGAAACCTCGTGTTCCGCGGATCGACCGCCGAAGAGGAGAACGATATGGATCTTTTTATTCTTCGAATCATTCATCTTTGATGAAAAATTTCTCGCTGATGAGCGACACCCAATTACTCATCTGGTTGGGTTAATTGTTCAATCTGTTTGTGTCATGACACGATATGCTCAATGGTCTCTCTGTTTCGTATCAACCTTGGTTGCCCTGCACCCACGAGCACCTCGGCCGGTCGTGGACGAGTGTTATATAGGGAAGACATTGAGAACCCGTAAGCACCGGCATTGCAAATAGCGACTGTATCCCCCTCCTTGAAAATCGGAAGCTCCCGATCGACTATACCCTCCTCATTCCTGGTAAAGGTATCGCCTGATTCACAGAGATTACCCGCTATTGTCTGGGGTAGTCGCTCTCCGTTCACATTCATCGCATTGAGGATCTGATGGTAGCTCCCGTACATGGCAGGACGTACCAGGTGATTGAAACCAGTGTTGATTCCCACAAAACGGTGCCGCTCACCCTCTTTGACCGAGGTGACGGTTGCGAGGAGAAATCCACTTTCCGCCACGAGATACCTTCCAGGCTCGATAACGAGTTTCAGTTCCTTTCCATAGTCTTTGCAAAATTTCTGAAACTCTTCTGAGATCTCATCGCCGAAAACTTTTATATCGATCCGCTGCTCATCCTCCCCATAGGGAACCCCTATGCCACCACCGAAATCGACGAATGAAAGATCGTCGAAATATTTTGCAGTCTCAAGGAGCACATCCATCGCATCGATAAACTTTTCCGGCTGGAGAATACCTGAACCAATGTGCTGGTGAACACCCTGTATGGAGAGTGCAAACTGTCCGCTAATTTCTTTTATCCGGTCCACCTTTGTATGGTCAATGCCGAACTTACTCTCAGGCCCCCCGGTGATGCAATGATCGTGATGGCCCGCTCCAATGTTCGGATTTATTCGAACACAGATCCCGCTTCCCCGGTGCTTCTCGCCGAGAAATCTGAGCTGCGAGAGGGAATCGACATTGATCATGACACCCCTCCTTACGCCATACTCAATCTCTTCTCTCGTCCCATTGTTCATCGTGTAGAGGATCTGCGATGGATTATACCCCGCCATTAGAGCAGCGTGGATCTCGCCTGGTGAAACGGCATCTATACCCAACCCCTCTTCCCTGAAGATTCGCATTATTTCAATATTGGTATTTGCCTTACAGGCATACTTGATCTCCCTGTTCGGATAGGAAATCGCCCCGAGCAGCTCCCTTGCCCGCACCCGCAGCATATCCTCCTCGTATACATAGAGGGGGCTCCCGAACTCATCGATCAGAGATGCTGTCGAAATATTTCCAAGCAAGAGCTGATTGTCACGAATCTCCATCAGTATGGTCCTGCCAAGGCAAGATTTTAGACCTAAATGTATACACGAATAGTTTTTGAGTCCATTACTTTAAATGCAATCTTTTTTGTTGCTCAACCCGAAGTATACCTGTAGGTTAGGACATGACAGAAATATGGAGAGTATTTTTCAATGACGCGGAGGGACTATCCCACCGCCCCTATTGTGGGGGTAGGAGCAGCTGTGTACAGGGAAGATGAGGTTCTGCTCATCAAACGGGGAAATCCGCCTCTGGCAGGAACCTGGTCACTTCCCGGTGGAAGGGCCCATAGAGGAGAAGATCTTCCATCCGCTGTGTTCAGGGAGATTCTGGAGGAATGCAGCATCGAGGTACGGGTGGGGGATCTCATTACTATCTTCGAATACATCGAACAGGATGCTGCAAGCCGGGTAAAATACCACTACATCGTCTTCGATTTCATGGCAGACTATGACAGTGGAAAGCTTCAGGTACGTTCCGACGCCCTTGATGCTCGTTGGGTTCCAATAAACGAGCTGAAATCCTTCGATCTCACCCCTGCGGCCATTGAGGTCATCCTTCAAGGGAGCTTTTGATGATATGATCCCACTATCATACCCTCCTCTTATATCCTTTACCTACTGTGGCTTTCAGTTTATAATACAATTAATAATAGATGATGGGTTGTGTTATGGCCAAAGGTGGTAGATTCGGTAAATATGGAGATAAAAAGCGAAACGAGAAACTCAAGGATAAAACCAAAACACCCAAACGTGTGAGAGCAACTTTTAAACTGGAAGAACATTACAAGATATCGCCTAAGCATCCCGGCAAGGGACGGAAATAGGCTCGCCTTGGGAATGAAAAAACGGATTGCTATCTACCTGCTCCTCGCCACGCCCACCCGATCGCAGGAGGGCAGGAGCCTGCAGGTTGAACAGTGTGGTGATATCGGTGTGCAGATGTTCTGTCCGTAGGTTACGAGAAGGTCATTGTATTCAATCCAGTATTGCTCGGGTAACTTCTCCCTGAGGGCAAACTCTGTCTTTTCAGGTGTCTTCGTATGCACGTAGCCGAGGCGATTTGAGATCCGATGAACATGGGTATCGACACATATACCCTGTTTCCCGTATCCCAGGGTAACAACGAGATTCGCGGTTTTTCGCCCAACACCCGGCAGCTTTAAAAGCTCATCTATGGAATCAGGAACCCTACCACCGTATTCATCGATGAGACGGGTTGAAATCTCCCTGATGTTCCGCGCCTTAACGCGGTAAAACCCCGCAGGATATATCAGTTTTTCAATCTGTGCAGGAAGGAGCCGAACCATCTGCTGAGGGGTATTCCCTTTCGAAAAAAGTCGCATCGCTGCCTCCCGGGTTACCTCGTCCTTTGTCCTCAATGAGATGACACAGGAAATGAGAACCTTGAAGGGATCCCTGTCCCGAGAAACCTCGGTTACTATCGGCTCATTCAGCCTTGCGCATTCAGCCCTCAGTATCATCATTACCTGGTGTATGTCTTGATCTCGCACCCGCCTCCCCTCGCTCCCTCCTAAAGGTTTTTAAATAGAAGTAAATTAATATGACATACGAAAAAAATATAGTATTATTATAGATTCATAGCCGATTCTCTGTTTTAGGCCGGGAGCTCTTGTAATAGTGCTATCAAAAAAACACGCTGACGAGGATCACCATGCCGGAAAGCGACAGATTAACGCTCGAAACTACCCAGGCGCTGATTCAAAAAAGGGAGTACTTTGCCCTGAAAGAAACCCTCGCCAACAACCTCGCGCCCGATATCGTTGAAATCATACAATCACTTGACATCTCTGATAAGGTCATTCTCTTCAGATTACTCAACAAAGAAACAGCTGCAGAGGTTTTTTCACTCCTCGAACACGAGGATCAGGAGGAGCTACTGGGACATTTCGGCATGGACAGGGTCAAGGAGATCATCGAAGAGATGGACCCGGACGATCTTACCGATCTCTTCGATGAACTTCCCGACGAAATGGTGAAACGTCTTATCCGTTTGCTGCCACCTGATGAACGCTCCGTCGTGAATCGTCTCATGGGTTATCCTGAGGACTCTGCTGGAAGGCTCATGACACCCGAGTTCATCGAGCTGAGAAAGGATCTGAGTGCTGATGATGCTATCGCATCGATCAGAAAGATAGGACTCGACAAGGAAACTATTTATTATTCATATGTTGTCGATAACAGGGGAATGCTCATTGGTATCGTCAGCCTCAAGGACCTGCTTCTTGCCCCTCCAAAAAAGCGTGTTGAGGAGATCATGACCACGAATTTCGTTTACTCCCATACGGGTGATGATCAGGAGGATTCGGCAGAACTCCTTGCAAAATACGATCTCTCCGCCCTTCCCGTTGTTGATTACGATAGGCGGCTGGTGGGAATAATCACCAGTGACGATGTGATCGACGTCATCTACGAGGAGGCAACTGAGGATATTCACAAGATGGCAGGTATCGAAGCTCCCGAGGAGTCCTACTTCAGCACGAAATTTTTTTTGATGGGGAGAAAAAGGGCGCTCTGGCTGGTCATTCTTCTCGTTTTATCCTATCTCTCCTCGGTTGTTCTAAAGCATTACGCCGATATTCTACAGATACTCGTCCCTCTTGCCTTTTTCATACCGATGCTGACCGGCACCTGCGGTAATACCGGAATGCAGTCGGCAACACTTGTCATACGGGGCTTTGCAACTGGAGAGATAAAATTGAAGGATTTTTTCAAAGTCTTTCCTCGTGAAATACTTATGGGTGCATTCCTCGGCATCATCCTCGGGTTGTTCGCCTTTATTCGAGCAAATTTCATTAAGGTCAATCCGTTTATTGGCGTAGCAGTAGGACTTGCGGTTTTCATCAGTGTGATGGTTGCAAATTTAATCGGGACAATTCTCCCCATGATCCTCAAAAGGATCAGGATAGACCCGGCTATCTCGGCTGGGCCATTCATCACTACGATAATCGACGTAACGTCCCTTATTCTCTACTTTGAGGTTGCCAGTATCATATTCAATCTCAAGTGATCGACCAGTGAAGAACAGATGAAAGGCATTGAGCATAAAATACAAAAAGCGGTTACACTTGCACCCTACACCACATTTCGAATTGGTGGACCTGCGCGATATTTCATCCGGCCGGAATCAGCGATTCAGTTCAAGACGGCGATTGAGTGGGCGCTTGACTCTGGGATACAATTCTTCGTTCTCGGTGGAGGGGCAAATATACTGATCCACGATTCCGGATACGATGGTCTAGTTGTACACACAGGCAAGCTGGATCGTGTCAGTATCGACGAAAAAAAGGTACATGCTGAGTGCGGCGTAGTGGTCGACAATCTTGTCCAACAGAGTCTCGAACACAGCTTGAGGGGGCTCGAATTAGCCGCCGGGCTACCCGGAACGGTTGGGGGCGCCCTGTTTATGAATGCCAGAGCCTATGAGAGTGAATTTTCACGAGTTGTGCGCTGGGTACAGGTACTAAATGTGGGAAAAGAGCGGGTGGAGGAAGACCTCCTCAACAGAGACGAGCTCGATTTTTCCTACAAGAGCTCCGTTTTTCAACACAAAAAGCTCTATGTGTACAGTGTCAATTTCGAGCTCTGTCAAGGTGAAAGAATGGAGATCGGTAAAAATATTGAACAGATACGCCAAAAACGGCGTGATGCAGGGCAATTCAGCTATCCGAACGCGGGATGTATATTCAAGAACAGCTATGAAACAGGGAAACCAACCGGTCAGATCATCGACGAACTTGGTCTTAAAGGAACACGAATCGGCGACGCGGAAATATACCATAAACACGGAAATTTCATCGTTAATAGGGGGACTGCTACTGCCCAGGATGTCTACCGGCTTGTTTTGCTCATCGAATCTGAGATACAGCAGCGGTTGGGTATTAAAATCGAGCGGGAAATCAACCTTATCGGTCCCTGGGAGGAGCTGCCGGGTAAAAAACCAGAGAAATAAGCCGATTATGTGATATATTGACCATTATGGAGAGAAGCATCTATAAATTTATCCTTATAGTCATCCTCACCGTGAGCATTCCGATCGGTGTGGCTGCGCAATCCGAATCGGGAGGCGTCGAAAATGTCTTCTCCTACGGCGCAGGCCTCAGAGCACTGGGAATGGGCGGTGCGTTTATTGCCATGAGCGGAGACCCAACCCTCGCGTACTGGAATCCGGGTGCAATGGCCTTCAACCAGTACATGGAGGTCTCCATATTCGGAACGCGACTCATTGCAGATTCTTACTACTTTGCAGGTTTCTATACCCACCCGACGATCAAATTCGGTACCGTTGGCTTGGGCGGTATGGGGATATACACGGGAGGTATCGAATCCTACGATGAAAATGCTTCTCCCATTACTGATGCGAGTTCGACCTATCTCCACTACCAGCTGATGCTCTCATACGGCTATAATTTTCGTTGGGGCCTAGGTGTTGGTGGCGCTATCAAGGTGGAGTCGCTTAAGATAACCGATTTTAAAGGCAACGGAGCGAGCTTTGATGTTGGGGTTTATTATAGCCCGTCAAAACTCCCCTGGCTGTCCTTCGGTGCGGTTGTACAGGACGTTTATGGAACAGGCATAAAGCTCGATGACGAATTCGAGCGAAATACGCGTATCTACAAGGCGGGTGCCGCAACGAATTTTCTCCTGGGAGAAAAGCAGACTACTCGGCTCACCCTTGCACTCGATGGAAGGACCTACAGGGACAACTACAACCCCAGTCCGGGTGGGTTCCTCTTCGACCTAAGCATCGGCGCGGAGGCTTCCTTTGCCGAAACCTTTATGATCAGGGCAGGTATGAGAAATATAGGTTCCGGGGGGTTGAGCTTTCCTCAGGGAGCATCAATCGGTGCAAGTGTTCGGCTCTGGGGCATTGGTGTAGACTATGCCGTCAGCTTTGAGGACTCAGACTGGCAGGGTGCTGTCGAGCTTCTCATGAGGCTCGGACTGAGCTACCGATTCGGAAAGAGTGTCGATGAACGAAAGGCCATCGAGGCGGAGAAACTCAGAGAGCAGATAGAGGAAGCACGACGGCAAGAGGAAGAAAAATACAGAACCGAGCTTGATCAGCTATCCCAAGACTTTGAACAACAAAATGAAGCATTGATGCAGGATATACTGCAATACCAGGAACAGCTGTTCTCCAAAGACACCACGATTGAGGATGCCAGCCGTGAACTATCCGATCTACGCACTCGGATTGACGAATCGCTTCGGGATCTCGACGAGCAGCGGACCAACTATGAGCTCCAGCGGGCAGCACTTGAACTTCAGCTGCTTCAGCAGGAGACCACCTATGAACAGCAGTTGAGTAATCTGGAGAGACGTTTTGAGCAGGAGAGGACTCTTCAACAGCGGCAAACTGCAGATGAGGCTCGTAAATCAGAACTGTACGCAACGGGGCTGCAATTTTTCTCCGAGGGAGAATTCGAAAAGGCACTCGAATCGTTTAATGCTGTGTCTCAAATTGACCCAAATTATCTCAATGTACAGGAATATATAGAGAAGTCTAAGGCTGAGATGACTGAAGTGACCACCTACAGCCAGGATATTCTTAATCTCTATTATGAAGGTATGGAGCTGTTCTTAGAAAAGAGATACGCGGATGCGATCAGCAAATGGGAAGAGATTCTCGAAATCGATCCGTACAATAAACTGGCCAGACGAAACATAGATGAGGCAAGAAAACGGTTGCGGAAACTTGAGGAGTTGGGTATCGGAGAATAGGAAATCCCATCGCAGTACTTTACAGCACCTACGGAACTTTACAGTACCTACGGCACTTTACAGTACCTACGGCCTCTACGAGACCTTCAGCCCACTTTCAGTAATAGGCTTGCAGCAGCTTTCCCGAACACTGAAAACCTATCTTTTCGTATATGTGTTTCGCTTTATCATTATTTTCCTCAACGAATAGTACAATGTGGGTATAACGGTCAAAGAGACGCTCCAGATGGGATGATATGACTGAAAAGCCGTATCCCTTGCCCCTGTACTCCGGTAACACATATACCGATCCAATCTGACAGGTCTTCCTGAAACGGGCATTTACACCAGCCAACGCAACCGGTTCTTGACCATTGAAAATAGCGGTTATCTCACCCAGCTGGATCTTTTTCTCCAGTACCTTCTTCACTTTTTGTCGGTTGATCTGGGCGTAATCGGCTCCTATTTCCTCGATCTCATACTGGATCTGGAGCGGTACCAAAAGAGAAGCAGCACTGGCGGGTGGCGCCTTGCCAGGAAATCGCACTATCGAATGAAAGCTTGATCGAGCAATATCCATCACAATGAAACGTATGATTCTCAAGGGCCGAAGACGACTTCCCGTTATGAAAAGAGACACACTCCTCTCATCACCGAATACCATTTTCAGACCGGGAAATCTCCTTCGAATGAGAATTGTCACATCTTCAGCAACCGATCGATCCAAAACTGGTGATAAAAAGAGGTGCACGTAGATAGGGCTCTTCGCATGCATCGCTCCAACAATTGAATCTCCGAGTATAAAACAGTAATTGTGAAACATGGGGTGAGCCTTCTCTATGCCCTCGTAGAGGTACACGTTATTCGCTCCAAATTGCTTTAGGAATCCGATGC
Organism: uncultured Spirochaetota bacterium; assembly: GCA_964347455.1. Lineage (GTDB taxonomy): Bacteria > Spirochaetota > B62-G9 > B62-G9 > DRHN01 > JAGLSF01. The sequence continues at coordinate 31,164 of CAYFYU010000030.1, forward strand.
ATTCTGGCACCAGTTTTTTTCTTTCTAGCCGAAGCATTTTAACAGTATCTTTCATGGCAAAACCTACGTTATGAACTAATGAACGATGAGTAAATCAAACGGCAGATTCTACAGTGATGGCCTCCAGTTTGAATGTATGCAATGCGGTAAGTGCTGCACTGGTGCACCCGGTTTCGTTTATCTATCGGACTCCGATGTTGCCAGAATTTCTGTGTTCCTCAAAGTGAACGAAAGAACATTTTTACAAGAGTACACGAGAATCGTAACAGTCTTTGATGAGAGGAGGCGCTCACTAACCGAACGACCTAACTATGACTGCATCTTCTGGAAAAAAACCTGTACCATATACCCCGTACGTCCCTTTCAGTGCCGATCTTACCCCTTCTGGAAAAGAAATCTCATCTCAAGCAGAGAATGGATGAAAGCCGGAAGCAAATGTCCCGGCATCGATTGTGGAAGGCTGTACACTGCCGAAGAGATAGAACGCTTCATCACCTATACTCCAGAATACAAATTAGACAGCATTTGCAAGGAAGACCAGTAGTTACTTGACAGTGCCTTCGGCGCTCTGTGCACCTAGATAATACCGAGTTTTTTACCTGCCTTTCTGAAAATATCGAGCGCTTGATCAAGCTGCTCATCCGTATGGGTTGCGATATAGCTCGTCCGTATCAGCGATCCGCCGGGAGGAACGGCAGGTGGAATAACAGGATTAACGAATAAACCATTCTCCGTCAATTCTTTCCAGAGCATAAAGCACTTGTCCATTTCTCCAATAATGAGGGGTACGATAGGTGTTACGGTCATTCCGACATTGTATCCCATCTCTTTGAAGGACGAACGCATTTTGTCCGCAATCTGACTCAACCGGCTTCTTCTCTTGGGCTCATTCTGTATGATATCAAGAGCTGCGTCAACCGCCCCCAAAACAGCAGGTGGAAGACTCGCACTGAAAATCAGAGGTCGAGAATGATGCTTGATGTACTCAATAACACTCCCATGTGACGCGGTAAAACCTCCTATGGTTGCAAAGGATTTACTAAAGGTTGCCATCTGAATATCGACCTTGTCTTCGAGACCAAAATGCTCTGCCGTTCCCCTGCCGTTTTCACCCAAAACTCCGACTGCATGGGCTTCGTCAACCATTATTCTTGCATTATAATGCTGTGCAAGATCGACAATACGGGGCAAATCAGCCAGGTCACCTTCCATACTGAAAACACCATCTACCACTATCAGCTTTCCCGCCTTTTTATCTGAGTTCTGGAGTACCCTCCTGAGATCATCCATATCATTGTGCTTAAACTTTACAACTTTACCGAAGGAAAGTCTGACACCATCGATGATGCTCGCATGGTCCAATTTATCAACATAAACGACATCGTTTTTCCCCACCATACAGGAAAGTATACCCTGATTGGTCATGTATCCGGTCGAAAACAGCAGTGCTCCCTCCCTGTGCATAAACCGTGCAATTTTTTCTTCCAGTTCCTCATGCAGGTTGAGTGTACCGTTGAGAAATCTTGAGCCTGCACAACCGGTTCCATGCTTACCCAGGTTTTGGGTGGCTCTCTCAATAGTTTTTTCATTGAAAGTAAGACCCATATATGAATTGGAACCGAGCATTAACATCTTCTTACCCTGAATATACACCTCCGTATCGGTTCCTGTTTCGATTGCCCGAAAATACGGATAGAGTCCCTTTGCCTTGTATTCATCGACCAGTGAATAGTCAAAGGCCTTTTGGAAGATATCCATACACAGCTCCTCTGCCATGGATCAGCCTCAGAATTTTCGAAAAAACAACCTCGATTTCTGAAGCTGTCTATCTCAAAGAAAATTTAAAATCAGATAAATATAGCATAATTTTCCTGAAATGTTAACCGCAATGTCAAGAGTTCAACCCAGAAAGAATGATCCATTCCTTTCTAGATTGAAGGGATCGGCAATTTATGAGAAAATATGGTAAAACTTCGGGCTTTTTGCCGATTATTATACTATAATCTTTGTAATAGAAAGGCGCACATTGGTGCAGGAGGATTCTATGAAGAAGGGGCTCGTCTTCTTGTTAGTAGTTCTGGTCTTTTTTACCATACAGGTCACAGCTGCCCAGACGGTCGTTCGATTGGGGGATCTGCCAAAGAGCGATCTGTCGATAAACATTTTCCAGGTGTTCGGATTCCACGAAGGGTACGAAGGATACAAACTGACCTATATCGACACGAATAATGAACCCCAGTATCTCTACCTCCCCGTCGAGCTCCGCGATAATTACCGAATATACAAACCGCAGGCAGCCACTGGGGAGCAGAACTTTGTTATTATCTGGAAACGTGGTGAGACTCTCGAACGTGTCGAGTGGTTTATGCCCAGGGCTATCGACTACGATTTACCGAATTATGTGGTCAAACCCTTCAAAGATGAGGACAAGGAGATTTTTCAGCGAATTGTCGAAAGTGGCGAGTTGATTCTGGGGACCGAGATTACCGGTGCTCCTGTTATCAGGGCTCCCGGTGGCGGTGAGTAACCCTGAGCCAAAGGTTTCCTAGATGCTGAAAGTACTGTAAAGTACCGAAGGTCCTGCCAAGGGCCGAAGGTCCTGCCAAGGGCCGAAGGTCCTGTCAGGGACTGTCAACTAGTGAAAGTTCTGGTGAGACCCGAAGATAGTAAAAGTCCGAAATATGTTTATACCTAAAAGAGGTCCCTGAGCTTATCCTTCACCTCTTCCTCCAGCTCTTTTTGCTCTTCTTTCAACAGTTTCTCAAGACGTTCCTGTTCTTCCTTCGCCCGCTCCTCGAGTTCTTGTCGCAGCTTTTCCTCCTCCCGTGCTAAGATACTCTCTATCTCTTTTCGTTTCTTCTCTATCACGTCAAGCTGTTTAAAAAATGATTGTTCCAGTCCCGAAATTTCATCTGCAATGAACTCTTCTCTCTCATTGATGAGATTTTCGAGATTGCGCACCTTTGGGTCAACCTCCATCATGATCCGCTCTTCAAGCCGCCTCCGTACACTCTCCAGCTCATCCGATACAACCTCCCTGAGGCTTTGGCTGATAAGAGTGTCCAGATTGCTCTGAACGCTAAAAGAAAACTCTCCTTCCACCTGCTGGACTGAAGCTGTAAACTGTATCTGGTCTATCGAGAGAGCAACAGATCTGGCCACTTTGTAGAGCCACTCGTTCATATTCGAGGGTTTCTTGGAGGAATCGAATCTAACTCCCATAGCGTCAAAGGTAACTTCCGATGTAAAGTCTGAACCTGAAAAAAGAATCTTCCCCTCTATTGCCGCAGTTCCTTCGGTAATATCGAATGGCAGCAGTGGAAAATCCGAGAGATCCACGCCCTTCAGCGGGAGACGCCTTAAGGTAAGGCTGAACTGCTCACTTGAGGGCTCACTCCGGTTATCGAGTGCGCCCCCGATTTCAAGCTGCGCACCGTCCGGACGTTCCCCCCTAAGCGTAAAAACCGTTGGCTTGTTGATTATCCGCTGCTGTGACACGATATCGTCTATATTGCCTTCAATAAGTACATCTCTCTGTGTGACACCCGAAAGCGCGATCCGTTTTATCCAGAACTTTGGAAGTTCCCGCTCTCTTTCAAAGGCAATGTTCTGTCCGGCCATTCTTGGGGGAAGCTCCTTTTTCGGTAATACTACACTGACTTTGGCCATGTAGAATCGTATCTTTGCGATGATGTTCAATATCCTCTCTATTCTCTCAATAATTTTTCTACCAAATAGGAGCTTTCCGATATTCTGGATGGAAAGATCGGGCAGCTTTGCCGCTTCCATAATTCTGCGGTAATCCTCATCTATCCATTCCAATATTCGATTTCTCACATCCTCAAGATCTGTGGTTACATCACTAAAATCCTTCCCCATCCGTTCAATCTCAGCGTAATAACCTGTTGCTTGTCTTCGCAGGGATTCCAGCTTCGATAGACTGTCCTTGAACTCTTGTGGGGAATCGATGGTTTCGATTTTCACTGATCCAAGCTCCCTCTCAAGCTCATCCAGTTGCTCGCTACCGGGGAGATCTCCTATCCGTCTTTCCCATTCCTCCCATATCTCAATATAGTCTTCTTTCAAGGAATCTATTTTTTCCGGAGTTTGAGGGGAAACCTGATCTAGAAGAGCGTCAACATCAACCTTGCCTGTAAGATCTTCGGGATTTAGGATTGGAAGGCGGGATAATTCGTTTTGAAGTTTTTCCTCCACAGTTGTGACTATCTTCGGTTTTTTTCGGGGCCTCTTTCTTGGAGGGAGCGAGCCGTCGGTCTGGCGGTCAGTATTGAACTTGATACCGAGAACCTCGAAATTCTCGATGATAAATCGCTTCGAAAAAAGCGGCTCGAGCGCAAAATCGAATTCAACCTGTTCGGTTTCGAATAGATTCTTCCAGGTATTATCGGGATCAGTAACCTGCAACCTGTCCCAGCCCATTTGGAGCCGGAATAGAGAAAAGGCAACCCCATCGAATTCTACCTTTGCGCCAGTTATTCTGCTTATAAGAGATTCCATGCGTTTTTCAATCCATCTATCAGAGAATATAAGGTAGAGCGCCAGTATTATACCTGCCAGGGCAACCAGGAATATGAGTCCCTGCTTACGCATTATTATGCCCCCAGTTCCTTGAGTTTGGTAAACCACCTGAACAGGCTAGAACTTCTCAAAATTTTAATTATTTTCCAGCGCTGTATTTTTTCCTCATACTTCTCGCGATACCCGATGATCAATCTCTTCACGCCCAAGAAAATGGGTATGATAAGCACGAGGGAGGCGATCAAATTACCCATGATAACAGTGTTGTTGAACCTTGTATACGGAACAAATCGGACATTGTACAGCGTTATCCAGAATTCCTTCAGGGTATCGGAATATACCAGAACCCAGTATCCAAGGGAATGGAGTAGTGGATCAGCAAAAAAGGCGAGAGCCCTGAATATAATAAAGCCGACCATTGCCGAAGCCAAATTGACGTTTACGATTATGATGATGAGAACAATGGGGACGCTGATGAGCGTCCGAAATGAGAGGAGCCCCAACATCATGCCCAGCACGAATCCTCCGGCTATCTGCCTGGGATCAGCTCCTGAACGGAGGAGCCGTACCAGTTTAGCCAACAGTTTGAGGAATAGCATGGCTATACTCCGACTATATGGGGTGAATTTGTATATTGTAATGAAAGGATTTCAATTCGTAAAGTGATCTATTTAGCCCACGGTACATCGATCAAGCTCTCTAAAAAAATCCTGAAAAGAAACGGAAACACAGTCCGCATCTCTGATCACAGTTTTTCCCTTCGATCCAAGGGCGATGATCGATGCAGCCATAGCCATACGATGATCTCCTAAGCTCTGTATATCAGCGGAGAATTTTCCAGCTCCACCTTCAAGAACAAATCCATCATCGGTTTGCTCTATACTTCCGCCAAAAGCGCGTATCATCTCCACGATACCCTTTATTCCATCGCTCTCCTTTAACCTCAGCTCCTCTGCACCGGAAACACTCGTAATACCCTTTGCAAAGAATCCGCAGGCTGCTAGAGCAGGTATCTCGTCGATTATAAGCGGCACCTCTCGTTCTCCCACCCGTATCCCCTCCAATTTCGATGATCGTACATGGATATTTCCTGTGGGTTCGGGAAACTCCTCCACGGGTTCGACCTCTATCCTCCCACCCATACGCCTGAGAACTTCGAGAATATATGCCCTCGTCGGATTTATCAGTACGTTGCTGAGGATCAGTTCGGAAGATGGAAGCACCAATGCTGCTGCGATGAAGAACACAGCCGATGAGATATCGCCGGGTATAGTCAGGTCAATAGGTGAGAGTTCTCTCCTGCCCGATATATATATCTCTCGGCCGTGCAGCGTATCCTTAAGCCTGATATTCGCGTCCATAGCAAGCAGCATTCTTTCGGTGTGATCTCTGGTACCAACGGGCTCGGTTATAACCGATTGACCCTCAGTGAAAAGAGCGGCGAGCATGAGCGCTGATTTTACCTGAGCACTAGGAACCGGAACCGAGTATCGGATGGGAAGAAGCCTGCCTCCTTCGAGCTCAACCGGAAGGAGCCCTTTCCGGGAATGAATAACCGCACCATGATCGGCAAGCGGTCCTATCACCCACATCATCGGCCGTACTTGAAGTGAGGAATCGCCAGTGAGTACAGCCTTTTTACCTGATCCGGCAAAAATGCCAATAAGAAGTCGGGCAGTGGTGCCTGAGTTTCGACAGTCTATACGGTGGGTGACGTCCCCGAGCAGTGTTTCGAATCCGGCAATACCAAGCCCATTAACATCAATCGACTCCTTCTCCTGCGCGATGGTGACGCCCATCTTTCGGAACGCGTCAAGAGTCGCCTGAACATCCTGTCCAGAGGAAAGACCCCGTAATCTGCACTTCCCTGAAGCAATGCTACTGAGAAATACCGCCCGGTGTGATATTGATTTATCACCAGGTAAACGGATTGTTCCACGAAGCTTCGCTCTCCCCTCAATCACCATGTCCATTCTTTTTCTCTTCCTCTACTCTGTGGGAAGCCTTGAACAACGAACGGTAGACCGTAAATATGAATTCCCGTATGGGAGCCTCATTTATTCTTTTACCGATTTTGAGAAGAATTTCATTTTCTCTCTCAGGTTGTACAACCGGTGTTCCTGAACTTTTTTTCAGAAGCCCAATAGAACGTACCAATCCGTATCGCCTTGTCAGAAGCCGAACGATTCTCCGGTCGATACGATCGATTCTATCTCTAAATTTCTCTATTCGTTTTTCTGCCACTATAGGGTGCCTCGCATTTTCCATACAAGATACAGGGATGTTTCCTATCTGTAAATACTTTTGTATTCACCTCTCTCCCAAGTGGTAGTAATATGTATATATGAATAAATGAACATCTATTCATATGATTATGGGGGTTGACAGTGAGAGTAAAAACACCCTTTGCCCCGCTGCACAGTGAGGTCGTAAGTGGGGTCAGACAGCTGATGCCCGAAGACGAGGATCTCGGCTGGCTTGCTGCATTCTTCAAAGTATTTGGAGATCCGACACGCCTGAAAATTCTCTATGCACTCTTCTCTACAGAGATGTGTGTCTACGACCTGGGTGCTCTCCTTCAGATGGAACAGTCGGCCGTATCCCATCAGTTGAAAATACTGAAAGATGCGGGTCTCGTGAAGAAGAGGCGACAGGGTAAGCTCATATACTATTCCCTGACCGACGAACATATCAAGAAGATCTGTGACCAATCTCTCGAACATATACTGGAGAGATAGAGTGAAAAAATACCGGCTTCACAACCTCGATTGTGTGGAATGCGGGTTCAGAATAGAAGAGGGTCTAAAAAGGCTTGAATCGGTTCGCTCAGCACAGGTAAATTTTGCAACGGCTACACTCGAGCTTGATACCGATAATCTCGATGCTGCAATGCATCGGATGAAAAAAATCGTACCCGATGTAAAACTCACCGAGATAACCCAATCTTCCGCTGAGACGCAAAAGAAACCATGGCGCCAAAACCAAAAAGAGCTTTTTTTTATCGGTCTATCGATCATTCTCATCGTTACTGGAATGATTTTCAGCGATCGGCTCGAAGGAACGCCCTATGCTATTGGAAAGTATGCAATCTATCTCACGGCCTACCTCATAAGTGGGTGGAGAGTATTGTGGAGAGCTGTGAGGAATGGCTTCCATGGTCGGTTTTTCGATGAAAACTTTCTCATGTCGGCTGCAACTATCGGTGCGATCATAATAGGGCAGCTCACCGAAGCAGTCCTGGTAATGCTCTTCTTCCAGATCGGCGAATTCCTCCAGGAGCTTTCTCTGGAACGTTCTCGGTACTCGATCCAGAGACTTCTCAAGGAAGTACGAGTCGACCCGGAATCTATCGAAATCGGAGATATAATCCTGGTAAAACCAGGGGAAAAGATACCCATCGACGGCATTATAACAGGAGGAAGATCGCAGGTCGACACCTCCCCGCTCACCGGTGAGCCTGTTCCGCGCGTGCTCCATGAGGACGACACAGCTCTGGCTGGAATGATAAACCGAACAGGTGTGCTCACGCTCAGGGTAATACGACCCTTCAAGCAGTCATCGATCTCAAAGATACTCTATCTCGTCGAACAGGCAGTTGACAAGAAATCGAAAACAGAACGATTCATTACGAGATTCGCACGTTTCTACACACCGGTTGTACTCGCGATAGCCGCTGTCATTGCCTTTCTCCCCCCAATCTTCATCTCGGGTGCGGAGTTTAGGACATGGGTATACCGGGCGCTGGTTATACTGGTCGTCTCATGCCCGTGCGCGCTTTTGGTTAGCGTTCCTCTTGGCTTTTTTGCAGGAATCGGAAAGGCATCACGCCAGGGTATCCTGGTCAAAGGCGCGAATTTTCTTGAAGTCCTTGCCTCGTTGAGATCAGTTGTATTCGATAAAACGGGTACGCTGACCAAGGGGGTTTTTCGAGTTACCGAGGTCGTTTCGAAAAATGGATTCTCAAGCGATGAGGTTCTCCGCTTCGCAGCTATGGGAGAATCTCACTCCCAACATCCCATCGCTCAATCCATCAAGGAAGCCTATCACCGGGCCGAAGCCAATCACGATCATCATAAACCTCAGGGCAGTCCATCAGAACAGTACGAGGAAATCGGGGGCTACGGAGTAAGGGTCCGAAATGGAGATAGAATCATTCTCGTCGGAAATGATCGTCTCCTGCACCGGGAAGGGGTTGTTCATGATGCATGCCGGAGTGACGGAACTGTTGTTCATGTGGTAGTCGATAGCATATACGCCGGTTATATTATTATTTCAGACGAGCTGAAGGATGAGTCCGAATTCGGTGTTCAGGAACTGCGAAATTTGGGTGTTGAACGGATTGGAATGCTCACCGGTGACAATAAAGCAGCCTCTCGTGCAATTGCCACGAAGCTCGGCCTTGATTTCTACTACGCTGATCTCCTTCCCGAAGAGAAGGTTTCGAAACTGGAGGAGATACTAAAAGAGGGACAAACTGCGTTCGTCGGCGACGGCATCAACGATGCGCCCGTGATAGCACGCGCAGACGTTGGCGTGGCAATGGGAAAACTCGGCTCTGAAGCTGCAATTGAAACCGCAGACGTGGTGCTGATGTCCGAATCGCCACGAAAACTGGCTGAATCCATAGTGACTGCACGAAAGACGAAGAAGGTGGTCTGGCAGAATATTCTCTTCGCACTATCTGTCAAGGCCCTCTTCGTCGCACTGGGATCGCTCGGCATAGCGGCCATGTGGGAGGCAGTCTTTGCCGACATGGGTGTTGCCCTCATTGCCATATTCAATGCGATGAGAATATTTATCGGAAAGTCACATTCGTAATAGCAATGCAAAATCCGAAAAGGAAGGGAGGATAAACTATGAAGTATCGAGTTTTGGGGAAAACGGGGTTTAAAATCTCCGAGATCTCCCTCGGAACATGGCAGCTTGGAGGACGCTGGGGAACAAAGTTCAACGAGGAAGAGGCAAAGGCAACGCTTCAGGCAGCATTCGATAGCGGGGTCAATTTCTTCGACACAGCTGACGTGTACAGTGACGGCTTGAGCGAACGGGCAAACGCTCAGTTCGTTCGTGAGTTGGGGGAAAAGGTCTACATCGCCACAAAATGTGGAAGAAGACTGAAACCGCACACGAATGAGGGATATAACGAAAAGAACATCCGCGGATTTGTCGACGATAGCCTCCACAATATGGGTATTGACAGAATCGACCTTATTCAGCTACACTGCCCCCCTACAGAGGTATATTACCGTCCCGAGGTGTTTGAAACATTGGAGGCTCTGGTTCGGGAGGGAAAACTCCTCCATTACGGTGTAAGTGTCGAAAAGGTGGAGG
>CAYFYU010000030.1:41043-41841 GCA_964347455.1 uncultured Spirochaetota bacterium
AATGCTATCGAATTCCCCAATGTTGCAACTGTGCAGATTATCTTCAGCATGTTTCGACAGAGACCCTCAGAGCTCTTCTTCCCCCAGGCGAAGAAGAAAAATGTGGGCATTATTGTACGGGTACCGCTTGCGAGTGGTTTACTGGCAGGTAAGTTCAGCAAGGACACAGTGTTTGATAAGGGGGATCACCGCTTCTTTAACCGTGAGGGAAAGTTTTTCGACAAGGGCGAAACCTTTTCCGGCGTAGATTACGAAAAGGGCCTTACCGCCGTCGAGGAGCTCAAAAAGATGTTCGGTGAAAATCTTGCGCTCATTGCACTTCGGTGGGTGCTCATGTTTGAAGAGGTGAGCTGCGTCATACCGGGAGCCAGCCGTAGGGATCAGGCAGAGGCGAATGCACGCGCCTCGGAGCTTCCGCCACTGAGTGAAGAGCAGATGCGCCGTGTACGGGAGATCTACGAACAGTACATAAAACCAGATGTTCATAATCTCTGGTAGGATAGCCTGATACCTCACTTGACCGAGTAAAGGATACGAATTCATAGTATTGCTAGATATTAAAAATGAGTTAAAGACTGATAGGATTTGCAATGATAGTGGGTTTCGGAATTGACATCATGAGCAGTGGCCGAATCGGTAAGGCAATCGAACGGTTCGGTGAACACTTTCTGGGCAGGATCTACACCGACCATGAGAGAGCTCAGATCGAATGGAGAAAGAACTACGGTCCTCAGAGCTATACCGCATACTGGGCGGCAAAGGAAGCGGCAATGAAGGCCCTGGGAACTGGAAACAGAA
>CAYFYU010000031.1:0-12428 GCA_964347455.1 uncultured Spirochaetota bacterium
CGTTCCTTGTGGGTCAATTTCCCCCTCCAAAAAATTGAGATCGATTAATTCTTATATCAATATAACCTTACAAAATATCTGAGCAATAGACTATAATAAACCACTACTGCGCTGTAAAACCCGATTATAAAGTATAGAGCGTTCATATTACCCTGGGCTAAAAGCACGTGCTGTCGTAAAACGCAGCCACCGGAAAAGGTCAACACCATACCCATAATGATACCGCCACCAAAGGTGACGAAGAGGAACGTATTCGCGGGCGAAAAATGGGTTCTGGCAGCCGATTCACCTCCCCTTACTGCATCTCCAAGTACGGTTAACCGGTGTAGAGAAAAATTGATTTGTTCGACGCTCTGCCGTACAACAACCGCTCCATATTCGGGCATGCCCTTTCTCAGAAAATTCAGAGAATAGAATAGCGACGTCAATATCCATATGGTAACGATAAATGAGAAGAGGCCGAAGATAAGCTCTTTGTCCCGAACCAGAACATAGTCTCGTAATCCCGCAACAAAGCACATCCGCGATCTCTGCGCAATGAAGCCGATAATAAAACTCATCGATGCAAGGACAATCGTTAAATAGATTTTTATGAGCATGATATACCACCTCTATGGGGTGATTTGTTCATATTCCCTAATTCGAGGCACGATTCTTCACCTACCCTGGATTTGCCCTCCACCATCGTCTCATGGCCCAGGTTCCAACCAAGACTCCAAACATCAATCCGATGAGCGCAACAATTCCATACAGGTCTCCGTACCCTGTTCGAACAGCAATTCTCGTCGGACAGCCAAAGATAAGAATTCCTATGATCATAGTGATAAAGCCAAATATAAAGAAAAACAGTGGATTGGTGCTCCGCTGCTTGCGATACTCCCTGAATCTTCTCGCAGCGAAAAAAGCTCCCAGAAAGACGGCCGGTGATGTTACCATAATGACCCGCTGTGCAAGAAAGCTTGTCTGAAAATTACGCCCAAATGTCACGTTTACAGCTGTATTGACGAGATCACGGGTATGACAGGTGAGACAGAATGCATATGCAGAAGGCGGATAAAAATTAAACACCGCTTCCGCAAGTACAATGAGGCTCCCTGCTATGACCCCGAAAATCCACGGCTTGAGATATCCACTCGTCTTCATGTACCCTACTTTACCGGATAGTAGTGTATGTCCTCGTAATGAACCATACAATCAGCAAATGCTATCAGGACCTCCTCCTTACGATCAAAATCAAATCGTACCGCAACACCGCAATTCGGGCTTATCTCTCGTGGACCGGGAATTAAAACAGCGGGAATTCCCCTCCTCCGTAAAAGCTCCTCGGCCCTGATTGCGTGATGAGAACCAAAAAAGGTAATAACGCCTTGAAGACGGCTGAGATCAACCTGGCCTTTTCTTGATCTGGGCTTTTTTTTCATCCGCGTATCACTTCTCAGGTTCAAGGCTCTCTACCATATAACGGGTGTCTTGTCTCCAGGTTTCAGGCAGGCTTGATACTCGACTGGGCGATCCTCTTCAGCGAATTTGCTACGTGCTCAGCATCCTTTTTGCTGGTAAAGACTCCCCAGCTCAGACGGACCGTTCCATCGGGAAAGGTCCCTATCGTTCGATGCGCAGAGGGAGCACAGTGAAGACCAATTCTTGCCTGAATTCCATACTGCCTGTCAAGAATCTCACCAACCTTCGAAGGAGACAACTCTCCTATATTCAGGGAAAGAACCCCCGTATACTGCAAGTTTCTCGTTTCAGGGTACAGTATAAAACGATCAATCCCTGAAAGCTCTTCCACAATGATTTCACGGATAGCCCGTTCATGCTGCATTATTGTCTCGACACCCCTGTTTCTGATATATTCAACTGCTGCACCAAGACCTGCAATCCCGACAACGTTCAGGGTTCCGCTCTCAAAACGATCGGGAAGGAAATCCGGCTGCACCTCCTTGTCGGATACACTTCCCGTTCCTCCCCGCATCAGTGGCTCTCCCAACACGTCTCTGCCGATCCACAGCGCGCCCGTGCCCTGGGGACCAAGTAGTCCCTTGTGTCCGCTAAAGGCGAGAAAATCGATACACATCTTTTCCACGTCGATAGGAATTCCGCCAACTGTTTGCGAAGCATCGACAAGAAAGAGAACATCTCTCTCTCTACAGATCTCTCCAATGCGCCCGATATCGTTTATCGTGCCGGTTACATTGGACGCATGGGTAACGATGACTAGCTTTGTATTCGTCTCTATTGCTTTTAATATGGACTCCGGGCTCACCAGGCCACTCGTGTCTGCCTCTACAACGCTAACCGAACAGTCTTTTTCTCGTATGTGGGCCAGAGGCCGCATGACCGAATTGTGCTCCATGCTTGTGGTGACAACATGATCGCCCTTGCCTGCCAGTCCATATATTGCGACGTTCAGTGCCTCGGTCGCATTTTTTGTAAAAACAAGTCTCGAGGAATCACCGATATTGAAGAATTCTGCAAGCTGCTCGCGAGTTTTAAGGACAACTCGCCCTGCTTCGATTGACCTGCTGTGTCCCGACCGACCCGGATTGCCTCCTCCCTTTAAAATAAAATCTTCCATTGCCCTCATGACCGATTTGGGTTTCGGCCATGATGTTGCAGCGTTGTCTAAGTACAACGATTTCACTGAAGGGTTCCTCTTAAATGTCCTACCACTTCAATACCCGAAAACCAGGACTGATAGTACAGTGAGTTTTCTCTTTTTGTTCCGTCCAGGAGTACTTTATACCTTTTTCCAACTTGTACAACTGTAACCTCTTTCATCCATTTGAAAATCGTACAGGCACCGATCATGTTTCCTGATGCCGCCACCTTGAATGCCGCGGTAACGGAAGGCAGGTCATAAATTTCCCTGATTCGCTCTATATCAAAATTTTCCTGGAGACTCGTTTCAATGCTGTTAAGGTTGATTCCATCTCCCCGTACGCCAAGTTCTCCTCTTGAACGTTCGACAAATCTCTCTCTTTGCGTCCATCCATGAAAGATACTAGGATCAGCCACAACCGCTTCACGGAATGAAACATCGATGCCAGCTCCTGTCCAGTTAGGTTCGAGTGCCATTTCATAGGCCTCTTCATAATCTCCGTTATCAATGGACATATAGAAGGATTTAACCGTATCCTCCGGTGTTCTCGTGCCGGGGTAATCGGTTTTAACACGGGGGGAATAAACCAAATTGGTGAAAACGATTGTATTAGCGCTCAGAATTCGAAGAACGATTCCAAAAATTAGAAAAACCAGGAGAAATATTCCTAATTTAAGATCACGACGGTCACTAGCGAGGTGCCCAGAATTTCTATTACGACCGATGTTCGTCTTCACTTTTCCAGTCATCGACCTATCACTCATGCCTCTTCTTCAGTTCATCTATGGCAACGGAGAGTATGATGATTGATCCGGTTACCACGAGCTGCCACATGGTGTTGACGTTCAGCATACCCAAACCATTCTGTATAATCCCAAGAATCAGGACACCGATGAATGCTCCGAGGAGTGTCCCCACGCCTCCTGAGAGACTTACACCACCGAGCACAACAGCCGCAACGACCTGAAACTCAAAACCCTGACCCGCAAGATGATTCGCAGAGCTGAGCCTTGATGCAAGCAGAATTGCGCTTATTGAAGCAAGAATCGAGCAGATCACGAGAGCACTGAATTTCAGTTTCATCACCGGTATGCCGATTGCCCTTGCCACCTCTGCATTTCCACCCACCGCATAGAGTCGCCTCCCGTAGGAGGTGTTTTTCATGATGAACATGAAAACGAAGAGAATAACAAACATGAGAATAGCCGAATACGGGAAAAAGCGGTAGAGCTTTCCATTTCCGAGAAGAAAAAAGACCTCTACACCAGAGCTGTCTGCGATTGCAACTTTTCTCGTGATGAGATAAACAGTTCCGCGTATCGCATAAAACATACCCAGAGTTGCTATCAACGAATTGATCTTCAGTTTCGTTACCATGATACCATTGATAATTCCAATTACTGCACCCGTACCGAGCGCAGAAATAATCCCGAGGGTCAGGTTCCCGGTCGCATTAATTATAGTGATAAGGGGAAGGGCCACCAGTGCCTGAAGTGAACCTATGGAAATGTCAACTTCACCGCTGATGAGAACAATCGAAAGTCCGACGGCGGCTATGAGCGGCAGTGAAATTTGCCCGAGAATATTTGATATGTTTCGCACTGTGAGAAAGTAACTTGAAGCAATACTAAAGAATATAAATATGACGACAAGAGAGATTAAGAGACCGAATTCACCGATCGAAAACAAACGCCTCACGATACCTTCTTTGCTACTCTGAACGTCGCTCTGTGTAGCGATATTCTCTCTGTCCAATTGCTGCCTCCAGAATCTTCTCCATCCGGGCATTCTTCTTATCGAACTCACCGGTTATTCTACCGTTGCTCATAACGATAATATGATCACTAACGCCGAGCAGCTCTGGCATCTCCGAAGTCATAACAACAATTGCAAGACCTGAACTCGCCAGTTCGTCGATAAGGCGATGTATCTCGGCTTTGGCACCCACATCGATCCCCCTGGTGGGCTCATCAAGTATTATGACCTTAAGTTTTTTCATAAGCCAGCGGGCAAGGAGTACCTTCTGCTGATTACCACCGCTCAGATACATAACTTTCTGTCGCAATGAAGGGGTCTTGATGCTGAAAGCGCCCACAAATTCATTCGACTTTTCTGTTTCGAGCTTTCTGCGCACAAATCCGAAGTTTGAAAAATCCTTGAGAGATGGCAAGGTTATGTTATGGGAAACCGACATCTGCGGAACCAACCCCTCCTCCTTTCGATCCTCCGTCAGGTAACCGAGCCCCATACGTGTTGAATGTGAAGTCGATCCGAACCTGAGCCGCTGATTTTCTATATAAAGCTCCCCGCTGGCTACAGGATCCAGACCGAAAATCGCCTTCGCCAGTTCAGTTCTCCCTGCACCCATCAACCCGAATATACCCACAACCTCACCTGAGTGTACATTGAAGGATACATTCTCGAGTTTTTTTTCAGTCGAGAGATTCTTGACTCTGAGCACCACCTCACCTATTCCAGTATGTGAACGTGGAAAAAGTGTCTTGATGGAACGTCCAACCATGTCCTTCACCAACTCATCGGTGTTCGTTTCCCCTACAGGCCGTGAGGAGATGAATTTCCCATCCCTGAGAACTGTGACCTGCTCGCAGACTTTCTCAACCTCTTCGAGTTTATGGGTAACGTAGAGTATTCCGATTCCGAGTTTCTTCAGTTTTCTAATCACATCGAACAGGTGTTCTATTTCATTCGGTGTCAGTGCGGAAGTTGGTTCATCCATTATGACCAGCTTCGCCTCATGGGAAAGTGCCCGTGCTATCTCGACCATCTGCTGCTGGGAAACGGTCAACTTGATCAGCCTGGTTTTCGGATTGAGATCAAGTCCAATGGAATCAAGTATCTGGGATGTTTTCCTGTTGAGCTCATCCCAGTCAATAGTTTTATTCTTCCTTAGTGGGAATGACTCCAAAAACACGTTCTCAGCCACGGTCATGTGAGGAATCAGTGAGAGTTCCTGAAAAACCACCTTTATACCAAGCTTCAGTGAAACCGATGGGGAGCCGATATCAACAGGCTTGCCGTCAAAAAGGATCTCCCCCGAATCCTTCGTATACACGCCTGCGAGGATCTTAATGAGCGTCGATTTCCCGGCTCCATTCTCACCAATGAGAGCATGAACCTGACCCTTCAAAACCGACAGATCCACCGCATCCAGAGCTTTCACGCCGGGGAATTCCTTAGATACACCCTGCACTTCCAGTATTGATTTTCCCTCCATTTCTCCATTCCGTACGATGAGCTTGTTTCACTTCTTCATAAAACATCGACCTAACTGTTCGAGACTGCGGGGACCATTTAGGTTGAAATTACTTTTGACCTCGCGAGTTTCCTCTTGTTGTCAATGAAAACAGCCAAAATGATAACGAGTCCGCTAATAACGATCTGAAGATCCTGGTTCCACCGCAGTATAATGATCCCGTTGTTAATGATCCGTAAGATAAGAACTCCGATCAAGGTTCCGATCAACGTACCTTCACCACCACCTAGACTTGTACCACCGAGGATCACACCTGCAATGACTGATAATTCGAATCCAACTCCGGCGTTTGGCTGGCCTGAGTTCATCCGTGAAACCAGTATTATACCACTAACTGCGGCAAGCATGGAGGTCATTATGAAGGTAATTATCTTAAGATTGTCGACCTTGATCCCTGATATCTTTGCAGCCATGTAGTTGCCGCCCGTTGCATACAGATACCTTCCCATTACGGTACGATTCAATACAACGAAAAAGACTGCATAGAGAATGATCATAATGATGATTGGCACCGGCATGAAACCGAGGTATCCGTTCCCAATAACGAAGAATGCATTCAGCTGATGATAATTCTGAACAGCTGCGATGCTGTACAGGTACACCGAACCCCGCAGAATCATCATCATCGCTATGGTGCCGATAAGTGAATTGACCTGCAGCTTCGTCCGCACCAATCCGTTTATCAGTCCGGCTATTCCACCGACACCAAGGCCTGCCAGTACTCCCAGTGCAACACTGTGTGTTTTATTGATGATATCCATCGTAACCACGCCGACAAAAGCAACGAGTGACCCGATGGAAAGATCAACCTCACCGGTCACGAGAAGCATCGTCATGCCAATGCCGGCAATAATCGCCATGGAACTGTCACGAAGGATATTCAGGATATTCGTTGTACTGTAAAACTTTGACGTCCCAATTGAGATAGCTCCGGCGATAACAACAAGAACAGCCACGAGTATGATCTCGTTGAATAGTATCAATTTAGTGAAAAACCCATGCCTTTTCACCGAACCATTCGCATCCAAGGCTATCTCCTATAACGGTCATTCCCCCCTTTAATAAATGAAAAAGAGGGGAATGATCCTGTTCAAAACGATTATTGGGGCCGTATCAGTATTTAAGGCACTTGTCTTCTCTCGGTATTTTGTTCACAGTGTCCCAGTTGATGGTTCTAACTTCACCTTCGAGAGAGTAGTAATCGTTCCACGTTTCTGGTGTCAGGGCCATTGTCGGGGTTACATAATGCTCCGGCACCGATTCGTTGTTGAAAAGCTTAACAGCCATGTTGATGCACTCGTAACCGACAGCCTCCGGGAACATCGCGGCTTCCACCTTGTATGGGCCTCCTTCGAGCATCGCGTGAATGAACGCATTTCCTTCTCCTCCGGTTCCGCATACGACAAGCTTTTTATCATTGAGACCGGCTTGTCGAAACGCTTGAAGGGCACCAAGTGCGGAGTCATCGTTACATCCGTAGATGACATTAATTTCAGGATCTGCCGTAAGTGCATCGGTCGAAACCTGTAATGCGGCGTCTTTCAAACCCTGCCCATCAAGACGGTGAACCATCTCGGCATCAGGAATGATCGTACGGATACCATCGTAGAATCCATCAACTCTCAGGATACAGGGCCTGAGCATTGGCAGATCGATTGCAAGAATGCGTGCTTTACCGCCTAGTTCCGATTTCACATACTTTCCGGTTTCAACTCCTCCCTTGTATCCGCAGTCATAATCACAGATCGCTACGAGGGTGGTCATGCCCTCGACAGCACTCGCCTCGATAACAATTGGAAGACCTTCCATCTTTGCTTTCTTGACGATTGCAGCTGCTCCCTCCTGCTGGACAGGGGTAATTATAAGCACGTCAACACCCTTGGCCATGAGGTCTTCAGCAAAGGATACCTGTTTCGCCATATCGAGATTTGCATCGAGTACTTCGAGCTGTATTCCGAGCTCATCTGATCTCGCCCTCATTCCTTTCTGAACATTCTGATACCACTCATGCATCATATAGTTTCCGACCCAGCCTACCCGTTTGGGGATTTTGCCCGCTGGCTTTTCTGGCCCTTTCTCCCCGGCGGCAAACGCTGAAAAGGGGCTCTTCTTGGAGCCTAAAAACTTTGACGCAACAGAAGCAGCGGCGACTCCTGCTCCCACCTTTACCGAAGTACCGAGAAATTTCCTCCTTGTAATTTTCTTTTGATATTCAGGCTTTTTCTCTTTTTCAGGCATATGAAATTTTCCTCCCTTAAAAAATTATTCTAGCACTGTTTAACAAACAGTTTGTAACAAACAATCTAAATTAAAATAAATCTCAAAATTGACAACACTAAAATTTAAGCGGATAGGTGCCATACTTTTTCGCCGCTTCGATATACGC
The DNA here is from genome assembly GCA_964347455.1 of uncultured Spirochaetota bacterium. Classification (GTDB taxonomy): domain Bacteria; phylum Spirochaetota; class B62-G9; order B62-G9; family DRHN01; genus JAGLSF01. Next base: position 8,263 of record CAYFYU010000031.1, read on the forward strand.
ATAGATATTTTGGGTGGGAATGTCGTCGTGCAGGCTGTGGTCTGTAGCCAGTATGTACCCTCCCCCCGGTGCCGCAATCCTGAGACACTCCAATGCCTCCTGTTCGACCTCCTCAGGCGTTCCTGTTACCATAGTGGTTTTATTGTTGATGTTTCCGATAGGGCAGAGCTTTTTTCCATACCGTTTCTTCACATCTGCGAGATCCATACCTGCCGCCCGCTCAACAGGATGATATCCGTTTATTCCAGTGGCGACGAGATCATCGAGAACATCCGCGAGGCGGCCATCGTTGTGCATGGCCACCGGTTTCCCGAACTGCTTGAGCGCCCCTACGATGTCACCGAAGGGCTTTATGAAAAACTGCCTGAGATGTTTCGGTGACATGAGAAGACTCGTCGTTCCCCCCCAGTCGTCGGCAATGAAGTAACCATCGACCCCGCTTGCCGCATCGGCCATCTTTGCAGCCTCACGAATCCATTCAGTGTAGGCATTGCACATCTCCACAATGAGATCTGGATCATCATATACCATCAGCGAGAGGCTTGCCAGATCCATGAAATACCAATACATCATCGTAAAGGGACCGAGAAAACCAACGAATATCGCAATTTCACCATCGTTCGCCTTCACCGCGTCCTCAATCATCTTGGTTCTATTTGGTGAGTTTACCTCAGGCATCCTGTAGTTCTTCCAGTCCTCCCTGCTCTTCACGGGCACATCGACCTGGACCATGACCGGCCAGCCGCTCTTGACATAGGTGATTCCCCAATCATCCTTATACTTTGAGCCCTCATCATGAACCTTGTCTTCAAATCCGCAATAACCGTTAATGGGAATAAAAATTCCGTCAAGACCCAACTTTGTAGCCAGTTTCACCTGGGCCGCTCCATCATAGAGTTCCGTTGTATACCCGAGCATCTCTCTCATGAGACGCGGGCTAAAGAGAAAGTCATAAACCGGAACCCGGTCAGGCACACCGCAGTTCAAGGCTGTCACAAACCGTTCTCGTGGCTTCATCTATACTCGCCTTCTTCTAACAGAGTTTTTCCATTATATTCCTATCCACTTACTGTTTCAATAAAATTATTAAATCGCATGCTCAATACTTTCCGTACTCCTGTAGAGCTTCCCACATTACCATGATGTTTTGGGGCGGCACATCAGCCTGTATATTGTGGACCGTATTGAACACAAATCCGCCTCCGGGAGCAAAATCTTCTATCCGCTGCTTCACTTCATCCTTCACCTGCTGTGGAGTCCCGTTGGGTAAAATTTTCTGCGTATCAACGCCTCCACCCCAAAAGGTTATATCCTTTCCAAAATCCTTTTTCAGCTGGACAGGATCCATATCATGAGAGGTATATTGCACCGGGTTGAGTATGTCGATACCGCTCTCGATAAGATCGGGAAGAATGTAGCGTGACGATCCGCAGGTATGAAAAAATATATACAAGTCAGACTTTTTCGCTTTTATTACGGAGAAAATTTTTGCATACCAGGGCTTGAAATAACGCTCAAACATCTCGTAAGAAAAGACTGGCCCGGTCTGCATGCCAAAATCATCGGCATAGAGGACGACCTTTATATCATCACCAAGGTAAGGAATTGCCCATTCCCAAAACTCGATATCCAGCTCAGCAAGTCTGCCCACAATGTGGTGAGTCATATCGGGGTCAGCCGCAAGAGCGTAAAACGAATCTTCGTACCCAAGAAGCCACTGAAAGGTCTGCAACAGTCCGACGGTCATACCGACTGTTCCAAGAACCACGAGACAGTCTGACTGGGCAAGCTGTGCTGCTTCCTCTTTCATACCCTCCAGTCTGTGTTGATCCTTTGGATCGGGCCACCGGTACCTTTTAACATCTTCAAACCTGGCACCTTTAAGAGGATGTTTCACCATATCATAGTAGAGACCATGGGGCTTCGGTTTCCGCCATGTGATCCCCCAAACATCCGTATACTGCTCATACTCCGGCGTCTCCTCGAGCTGTAGCTTCCATCCGAATGGATTGCCGGTAAGTACACCTCTGGTGTCGACCTCGAGCCGCTCGAGCATATCATCATCGACCCTGGCGAGTCCCTGTACCCTGTCAAAAAGCTCGGTCTGTTTTTTTTCGAGTCCGAGATAGTCCCTGAGTTTGTTGTAGGCTATGTAGTGGATCCCGGATACAAGAGTGCTTGTCAGATCATAGGGTACCTTGTCAGGCTCCTCGTGGTTAAGGGTTTTTAAAACACGTTCCTTTGATGTCATCCAAAACCTCCATTCACCAGTAAATTGAATATATCAGTGTATCAATTTAGCATACCATTTTCAATACCTATAACTCATAAATGTTTCGTACATTGCTTTGATATTTTCGATTGGCGTATCAGGTCCGATTTCACCACAGGCGATGATTCCGCCTTTCTCTGTACCAAGATCATCGAATATCTCGATAATATGCTTTCGAACTTCATTAGGGGTACCAAAGGGCATGACACGCTGCCGGTCGAGATCGGTTCTGAAACATACCTTGCCAGCGAAGTTTCTCTTGAGCACATCCCTGCCGATTACGGATATCTGGCAGTTGAGAACCTTTACACCAATATCGAGAAGATCGGGAATAATATCGATTATATACCCGTCCGAATGAAAATGGACATCCGTACCTGCTCCGATCACCCTCTCAAACATCTTTTTATATACCGGTTTAAAGAACTGCCGCCAGAAATCGGGAGAAATAAGTAGACTATTTTGAGATCCCCAGTCATCCGCAAAGTGCAGACCATCGTACGTATAGTTAAGCCACTTATCTAACCACTTGAGATTGAATTCCAACAGCTCATCTCTCAAGCGATACACTTCCTTTGACCGATAGGCGAGATCCAAGAGGAGATTCTCCATCCCCCTGAGCTGCTGCATCTGTTCAAAAAATGTAATCCATGCCCCACGGGCGTAGTACTCATCACTTAGCCCCTCCATATGCCCGCTGTACAGACGGGCAGTTGGAGGACCGGCATCAAACTCCGGCCAGCGAAATTCCCTGAAGTTTGTCCAATCTGCCAGGGGCCAATCAATCGGTATGCCGCATATTCCTTCATCTTCTACCTGCCACAGGGTTCCGAAATCATCGTGGTTGCGGCCTCCTTTGTAGAGTGGTGGTAGATCTTCGGATTTCATATCCGGCAAGAATTCCCATCCGAAATCCTCATGTACTGATTCAATTATTTTGTTCAGGTTATCTCCATATTTATACTGTGCTGCAGGCAGAATTGCATGGGATATCGGTACCCTGTCAGGGTAGTTGAAATTTATCGCTTTCAGTACCCGCTCTCTACTTTTCATGGAAAAAATCCCCAGAGGTGATTTCTTGTAACGTACTAGTATATTGGTAGGATTGATCGAAAAAAAATGCTAACCTTTCAACTTCCTTAAATCCCGCGAACGGTCATACTTTATGTCATAGGTTTTAAGTATCCGGTTCTTACTGGCCCGGGCTTTCTTCCTGTCGAGGATTATCTTTTCCCCAGCCTCTGTTTCTATAACATGGTAGGATTCGCGATTTGATTGTATCGACTCAATAATATCCTCAATTTTCTTTATAGTTCTTCCATTTACCCTACTTACTATTTCATAGTAGAAGTTTTCATATCCGACGTTGATCTCATCGGACAAAACATCGATAATTATGATAATCTGCTCATTTTGGTCAACCGGTTCGCCGTAAAAATAATGATAGGCGAGATTAAGAGGAGCATCATACCAGCTACCGAAATCCATGAGGACATTTTCAGTCAACGGTATAAATATAAATCCAGCAAAAATATAGTATGTCGGTTCAATATCGTGCTGCTCGAATGGGATAAGACGCCATTTTCCTGTTTCCGGTGAGAGAGGAATCTGTTTTTTCATTACGTGCTTGTTCCTAAGTATTCCCACATTTATAAAATCCCCTACCTGTTTCTGCTGCACGATATAGTGAAAAAGTGTTCTCTCTTCCCCGCGGAATCGAACGGTTCCATCATTTGCTATATCCGTACCATCGATCGATAGAATTACATCATCGGCCATTAAAATATTCTTAGCCGGTGATCCCGGATTTAGTTTTCGTAGTAGAATGCCTGACTGCTCTTCACTCATTCCGAAATATTCTCTCATGTCCTGAAACAGCGGATTTTTCCGCAGC
>CAYFYU010000031.1:12438-15908 GCA_964347455.1 uncultured Spirochaetota bacterium
ATTTGATAGCCGAGTCCGAGCTCTGGGATACCATCATATGATCCATCCTCAATATCCCGCAGGAAATGTTTGAGTACTGGAACAGGAATGATATAGCCCTCATTTTCACCCTGTCCCATCTGCATTGCAACACCGACGAGCTTATTCCTGGCCACAACTGGCCCGCCGCTGTTACCGGGGTTGATCGCCGCATCGATCTGACAGGTAAGAAGACTTACATTACTGAACACATATTGCTCATGACTAACCCGTGAAACGATACCTTTCGTAACGGTGAGCTGCTCATTCCAGTTGGGGTAACCGTATACCTCGATCTCATCTCCAACACTTGTCAGTTCTCCAATATCGAAGGGCTCAGAATCCGGATAAAATGTACTGTTGTTCACCTTCAGTATAGCGAGATCACTCTCCTTTGCCAAGAAGAGCACTTTGGCAATATACTTTTTTGTCTGACCGGTTCGTTTAACCTGTATAAAAGTACTATTGCTTACTAGATGCGCACTCGTTAGAATGTAATTTTCTCTGATAATAGCACCTGACCCCTCAACACTGTATCGACCTTGAATCTGCCAGGGATTAAAATAATCGTATTCGCGCTTCGTTACGTAGATCTTTACAACATTTTCACGCATGCCTTCCATTGCAAAGAGCATAAGTGGTAGAAAGGACAAAACCAGGCACAGAAGACCTACCAGTAATTTTCTCATGGACTTAAATCCTCCACTGTATAATCTCTTGAAGATAATTGCCTTAGTTGAAATGGTCTATGCAATATCAATTCTATATCAAAGTTTCACGAAATGCCTCGTTTTAATCTTTTTCCAAGCGAAATAATATCATCCTTCCGTGCAACCGTATCAATCCATTCTTTTGGTATTCCATGAAATCCATAGAATATTCCTGCAAGCCCTCCTGCTACGGCACCGGTCGTATCTGAATCTCCACCGAGATTTACCGCATTCAAAACGGTCTCTGAAAAGGACTTACCATTCAAGAAACACCAAAGCGCAGCCTCCAGGGTGTCAACAACGTATCCACTCGAACGCACCTCTTCCTCAGGCAAGAGAGCTATATCGTTGTTTAAAATCCTCCCGTAGTGCACAAGCTCCTCTTTGTATTCGGCAGCTTTGTAAAAATTTATTATTTGAGTTTTCATCTGTGTATAAGCCGCCTCCCGGTCAAGTCCTTCCAGGAGATGCAGGGCAAAAAGCACGTAGATCCCGCAGGCAATGTGGGATCTTTTATGAGCATGGGTGATAGATGAAACGTCGTGAATTATCTGAAACGCTGAGGCCATGTACGTGGCCGAAGTCTTGTCAGAGGCTGAGGCCATGTACGTGGCCGAAGTCTCGTCAGAGGCTGAGGCCATGTACGTGGCCGAAGTCTCGTTAAAGAGCGAAATCGCGTTTTTTGCCCCTTCTATTCCTCGAACTTTTATTATATAGAAGACAATGGGTAAAATACGCATTAGAGAACCATTTCCATTGCTGAATTCGTCCTTCCCACCGGCATCCTTAGGCTCGGAGCCCTGCCTATACCTCTCTATTGCCGATGCCGTTGTGTATCCTATACCAAAGGCCTCCCCCCCGGGAGTCCAGTAACCTTCATAGAGCCATCTGCAGAATTTGCGGGCAATCGAGTTCAGATCGATACCTGTTTCAGCGAGGCTTTCAGCTAGGCAGAAGGTAAGTGAGCTGTCATCGGACCACCATCCAGCAGGAATACTCCTCGAAGAGGTTAGGTGTTCGAAACCGCTCACTGGATGCTTTTTCAAAAATGTGCGTGATGCGCCTTCAACAGGTACGCCCAGTGCATCACCAATGCAAACACCAAAAAGACCACCCTGGATCTGTTCCTCTAGACTCTCCATACTATTTACTATACCTCAATATCCACTATACAGTGCATCAATTATGAAAAAACTATGCTGTAGAGCTTCTTTTTGACATTTTGTGAAAAATTACTTATCGTTTATTATGTAAAAGATTTTTCTCTAAAGGAGGTTCTATATGAATTTCAAAGAAAGAATGGAGAAGCTAATCGAGAAAGGCATAACTACCTCTAAGGAGGTATTCGAAGTAGCGAAGGAAAAAACAAAAGAGATAAAAGAAAAAACGGCCCTTAAAACAGAAATTCGACGCCTCGAACGAGAAGCTCATAAAAAACTGGCTCAGCTCGGTTCGAGTGTATACGAAATACTGGTTGAGAAGGGACAAAGTACGGTCTCAAAAGGCACAGCGGATATAAAACCTGTCTTAGAAGAAATAAAGATGATAGAAAAGAAGATTGAAGATACTGAAAAGGAGCTGAAAAAGATTTAACGAAAAGCAGTGCCTATTCCCGTGATTTTCACCTATACTTTCGACGGTTTGTTGAGTGCGCTCGCTTCAATTCCACAAATGATGATCTAAATCACTCAAAATTATTATAACTGTGGTTAAAGAGAGGATGGGGCTGTCTCTCGTTTGCTATGAATACATTACAACTCCTCTTTCACATTTGAGAAACAGCCCATGAAGACTTTGGTAATCAACCCTCGTATTCGAATCTGAATGGATGTATCAACTCGCCTGATGCTGAATACACCGGAAGGATAATGGTCACCTTATTGTATCGTGGTAATCTACCTTCGAATACAACAAGTCCCTCGTAGCTCGCATTTGCTTTAACTTTGAGACGAGCCGGAACCATATATTTCCTTGTGTTGTACTGTACCTTACCAGCACTCCATCCCTTGTATGAACCAGGGATATAACTACGACCCTGATTTCGAAGCTTTCCACTCCAGTAAGAGTTTATAAAAAAATCTCTCAATGGTTGTAAATTTGATCCGCCGGTCTGTAATTCAATAGTTCCCAGGTCGAGTCTTATATCCACGGGAGTTTCAATCGAGACATTAAACGTAGTCAACGGTGAAGGACCGAGTCCGATAAATGGGTTGTTTCTTTCTCCGTAACGCTCGATCAGCTGTTTACTATCAAGGTAGTGAATCTTGATACGAATATCTTCCGAAGAAGTAGAAACACTCTCAAGCATTTTTCCTTTTGATTTTCCAACACCGGTTTCATCGGCAAGGCTCACTGAAGCCCAAAATAAAACCAGAATTGCAGTCATCAAAATTATCCATTTGCGTTTCATAGCACACTCCATATTAGAATTTTCTTAGATACTACGATAATTCTCCCCCAAGCAAAGTCAAGGGCTTCCAGCGAGAAAATTCTACCTCCGTAATACCGTGAATTGACAAATGGCTTTGAAAGAGAGGAATACTGTCCCAAACCCTATGAGACAGAATTTATTGAATAGATAAATCCTTACGTAGCGGCACCGGCATCTTTCGTTGTACCTCTTACACGCCTCATCTCAGATACTACAATAGCACCGATGCCGAAGAGTGCAACTATTACCCACACGATGTAGCCAACAACCGGAATAAATCTCACAAGCCTGATGAGAAAAAGACCAAGAAC
>CAYFYU010000031.1:15918-37869 GCA_964347455.1 uncultured Spirochaetota bacterium
CTTGATCTTGATCCTGAGGATGTTGAAAGGAAAATCACACCAAGAACAAAGGCACCAAATATCAGTATTTTTTTCTCCACCTCTTCTCTTAGTCCGAGAATGAGTCGCCCTATCAGTAACCCTACAATTATCTGGCTGAGATAAAATGCTATAATATAAATAAATAGTGAAATCACCGCTAGCGGTATACCAACAATCGTAGTCATCGCTATAACAACGGCAATAGGAGTTACAAACAAAAAGAGAGCGCCCCAACCAACACATGGCCCCGGCTTCTTTTTAATCGAGTTGGAAAGTCTGTTCAGCCATCTCGGTGTAACAAGTACAAATACGAGGCCAACTATTACCATCATCAAGAATGCGATGATCTTTCCCACGATACCGGCAAGTATCATGAAGGGAAATATTTTCTTCAGTTTTTCTCTATATTCGGGTATACGATGGTTGATGTTGCCGACTACCTCTGCTCCTGAAAAAATAACTGCCTCCTCTTCACTGAGATACAACAGATCACCGCCTATACGTGCGCCCTCTTTGAGCGTAAGGGTTTTCACCGCAAAGGTAGCATCTCCACGCACCAAACTGCTTACACTAATCGTCTGTCCGGCTCCAAGTATGTATCCGTTAATCGGACCATCGATTCGTACCCTCTGTCCAGCTACAATGAAATCTCCGTCTACTTCTGCCCTTTCACCTATAGAGATATTCTCACCCATGACCACGATATCTCCACCAAAGTTCCCGTTAAAGATCAATTCACGTCCTGCAGCCTTGATACCATGACCGATCGTGCCTGTAATGGTTATCGAATTTCCAGCTATCAGAGCACTATCCCGAATAGATCCTGTAATTGTGATATTCTCGGCAGCTGCGTAGAGATCGCCATTGACCGTTCCGTCAATCACAATTGTGCGCCCTGCGAGAAACAAATCCTCGTTTATCACCTCATCTCTACTAATTATAAGGTCTTCTCCTGCATCGGCGATAAATGCATAGCCTGATGTCCCAGCAAAAAACAGTGAAATGGCAAAAATAAGGCACAGCATAGATTTTCTTCTCATGACAAGCTCCTTTGATCTTATACTAATACGTACATTTTTTTTCATTTTCAGTATAGGAACAGATCAAAAAAAATACAAGTTCAATCGAGAGTCTCTCGATAACTTATGTTTGGTTTTAGAATTACGATAATAAAGATACAGAACAGCCTAAGGGCTGCTCTATGAACATACGGCTCGCACACGGGACAGGTTAATGGATATTCTTACAAAAACACAAATTTCTCAAGCTACAGTCGATCTGACAAAACCGATAAATATACTTCTTATCGAGGGAGACCCCGAGGAGGCACACACCCTCAAGACACTCGCAGCCGATAACGGAACGAACTGGGCTGTAATAAAGTGGGTAGATCGGCTCTCTTCGGGCTTGAAGAACCTCTCTGAAGGTATATTCGACCTCATTCTGTTGAACCTTTCACTTCCTGACAGTGAAGGCTTGGAAAGTCTCAATAAAATTCTCCACGAATCAAAAGAGCTGCCGGTTATTGTTATAAACAGCCATGATGATGAAGAGCTCGCTGTACAGGCGATACAGGGAGGTGCACAGGATTTTCTCTCTTTGGACCATCTCGACAGATTTCATTTTTTCCGGGCTCTACGGCACGCTGTAGAACGACAGCACATTTTAAAACACCTTGAACATTCCAGAATGCTCGAACGATATCTAGCCTATCACGATACTCTTACAAAATTACCAAATAGACAGCTATTTTTCGACCGACTCGTTCAGGCAATTGCCCACGCAAGAAGAAGCGAAGCCTCCGTAGCGGTACTATTCCTGGATCTCGACGGCTTCAAGCAGATCAACGACACAATGGGACACAGCGCAGGTGACCTTCTCCTGATCTCAGTAGCAGACAGACTCAAGAGCTGCGTCCGCGAGAGTGAGACAGCCTCGAGGTTTGGCGGAGATGAGTTTACCGTGATTTTAGGGGGTATACACAGGGAACATGATGCAGCAATTGTTGCAAAGCGAATTCTTGCAGCATTCAAGTTACCCCACATGATCGCTGAACAGGAGAGCTATATAAGTCCGAGTATTGGCATCAGCATATATCCCGACGACGGTTCGGATGCAGAGACACTCGTTCGAAACGCCGATATCGCAATGTATCTTGCAAAGCAGGAGGGAGGGCATCAGTATCTCTTCTATACCCCGTCAATGAATCAGGGAATACTTGAACAGCCGGTCTATGAGAAGAACATCGAAAAAGCGTTGGAAAGGGAGCAATTCCTCCTCTACTATCAACCCCAGGTATGTCTGAAAACAGGAAAAATAATCAGTGTCGAGGCACTTGTACGCTGGAAACACCCAAAATATGGCATCATACTGCCTGAGCAATTCATACCAGCTGCAGAAAAGAGCGGGTTGATCGTGCCAATTGGGGACTACGTGCTGCTCAGGGCTTGTGAACAGAGCATGAAATGGCAGGACGAAGGATATCCGCCTGTTCGGGTTGCGGTAAACCTTTCGGTTCATCAGCTGTACAAAAAAAATCTCATCAAACTTGTCAATCAGGTGTTGAAAACCACAAAGCTGAAACCGCGGTACCTTGGTTTTGAGATAACAGAAAACAGCACGTTGCATCATGGAGACGACACCATAGAGCTGCTCAAGTCGCTGAAAAAAAAGGGAATAGAGCTATCAATTGACGATTTCGGCATAGGATACTCTTCTCTGGGATATTTAAAAAGACTCCCTATACAGACACTGAAAATCGATAGATCCTTCATACTCAACATAAACCGGGACTCAGAAGATATTGCAATAATCAAGGCAATAATTGCTATGGCCCACAGTCTCGGCATTCAGGTTACTGCCGAAGGAGTCGAGACTGAGGAGCAATCCGAGATACTTCGCTCACTTGAATGCGACGTAATTCAGGGCTACTACTTTAGTAAACCCATCCCCGCTGATATGATGGGACATTTTCTCCAGGAGTTCGCTTGATACTCCCCGCAGAGTAGGTACAAACCTATTGACAGGTATTGAGTACCCGATTAATGTCAAACCTATAAAACGCTTTATTGTCCAGCTAATATTATCTGAATTTTGCTCGTTTGTGCCAGTAACGCAGTGTGGCTCGAAGCCAGTATCATAATTTCTATTAAATCTCGCGCTGCACGAAAGGTGCAAGGAGAAGAATATGCGTGTTTTGCATTATACCGGAATCCTCCTATCCGGGCTTTTATTTATGAACTTGGTACTCGTACCATCACAACTTCGCGCTGATTACAGTCAGTATCAACCTTATCTAGTCCAGGATGCAGAAGATTCCACCCCTTTTCCAAATATCCAACTTACCCCGGATCAGGTTGTGAAAATACAACTCGAGGCGCTACGGACCAACGATGAAAGCGACAGAGGTATTGAGGTTACGTTCAGATTCGCCTCACCGGCAAACCGGCGTTCAACAGGTCCTCTTGAAAGGTTTGCCCGAATGATAAAAACGACACCTTACAGTTGGATGCTCAACTATCTTGACGTTCAGTTTGATTCGGCGAAAATTGAAGGAATAAGGGCAACACAGCGTGTAACCATAATCGCAAAAGATTATACAACCGTATCCTACATTTTCTACCTTTCAAAGCAATCGGAAGGAGCATGCAAAGGTTGCTGGATGACCGACGCTGTATTCATCGAACCTCCAAAATCCGGAGGCAAATCTATATAAACCGGAGAGCATCTCTGTTGACCTTTCCCGCACCCTTTATTATTGTGTTTTCAAACTTTCTCTGTTTACTCAGAACCTCTGATTCTTATGAAAAAACATAGATTATTCCATTTCAATTTTTTCCTCGCATTTCTGCTCCTATTCTATATAAGCTTCAATAGAGTTTACATCTCGCAAGCTCATGCTGAAACCTACCAAACAACCTCTGATGTACACCCAAACATCGATAAAGCAGGAGAAGATCAAGTAATTTTGGAGGAGTTACCGAACGGATTGAAAATCCTGGCCCTTCCGAGGCCATCATCCACGGTTGCGTACGGAATGATCGCAGTTAAGGTGGGCGGGCGGTATGAGACTGAAAAACTCGCCGGTATATCCCATCTCCTCGAACACCTCATACTCAAAGACAGCAAGCATTTCAATTCGCTGGCTGAGATAAGGGAGACCGGGGGCAACGTGAATGGATTAACTGATATGGAGCTTACCAGCTATTTTTTCACCGTACTGCCTGAAAATTATGAGCTTGCCATGAATGCGCTTTCCCGAATGCTGCTTAATCCACAATTCACGCTTTACGATCTTATAAGGGAACGAGAGGTTGTTCTCGAAGAACTTGCGACAGGATTAAATGACCCTCGAGCCCTCGTGCTTACCCAGCTGGTCAGGGAAGTTTTTCCCCGATCACCATTTACGAATTTCGTCATCGGCACAAAGAGATCGCTCAAACGTATTTCTATGAATGATGTACAATCCTTCTACAATACCTATTACGTTCCCCAAAATATGATCGTTATAGCTGCAGGTAAAATCGATACTGTAAAGGTACTGAACCAAATGAGATCACTGTTTGGAGGCCTCAAAAAACAGGGCGCTCCTCAAAAACAATTCGAAGTTCCGACTCCGGCTGTGTACCACTTAACCAAGAAGATTCCGATCAACCAGTCATTTTATGTGTGGGGAAGTTTAACACCCGGTAAAGAATCAGATGACTACTACGTTATGAGGATAATGGACATTTTGTTCGGTTCAGGTGTAAATTCACGGCTGTATAACAGGATCGTTTCAGAAGAGGGATTCACCGAACAGCTCTACCCGATCTGGTTTTCATATTCAAACACCGGTGCTTGGGCAGTGCTCTTGAGTATCAACCCTGATAATCTGGTGGAAGTATCCTCCATAATATATGAAGAGATGGAGTTAATTCAAAAGGGAAAATTTACAGATGAATACCTAGAGACAGTGAAACGTGCCCTTATATCAAAATTGCAGCTTTCCCTGGATAGCCCAAAAGAACTTGCCCTCTTCCATCTGGAAAATATTATCAACCGAAAGGAAGTCACCTCAGTTGGAGAATACATAGAATCGATCGAAGCAGTCAGCAGAAATGACGTTATTGATCTGGCAAAGACCTATTTCTCCTCTGAGAAAACGGTCACCATTGAAATTATACCGGCAAAGGGACCGGAAAAGCTCTTCCTCATTCTTAAATATCTGGCGACCAAATCCATATGATAAAAAAAATTCTCCCTCTAATCATTGTACTCCTATCTCTATTTTCCACGAACCTCTTTGGACAAACCGTTGAACACCGTTTTGATAACGGCATCCTTATACACCTGAACGAAAGTACCCAGAGCAGTTTAATCGGAATGAGTGTTCTTGTCAGTGGCGGTACACGGTACGAAAAGGAGAGCGAACGTGGCACCTTCCGTTTAATTACCGATATGTTGAAACGCGGTACGAAAACCAGATCGAAACAGGATATCCGTAAAGCCATATCCCTTTTAGGAGATTCCTATGATGTATTTGTTGGAACTGAGTACTGGGGTATTAATGCAACCGTACCATCCGAAGCTCTTCCTTCACTTATAGAGCTAACGAAGGATCTGCTTTTCAATCCACTATTTGATGAAAGAGATCTCGCCAAGGCCAAGAACATCGCCATACAAACGATCAACACACTGGAAGACTCACCTTATAACAGCATGATAGACTTTTACCAGTCTGTATTTTACCCCGATCTCTATGCAACCAGTAAAATGCGGATAGAAAATATACAAAATATGGAGCTTCAGACCCTGATGCAGATCCATCAGGATTTTTTTACTCCGAAAAACATGGTAATAGCACTCACTGGCAATTTCGATTCTCATTATGCTTTTCAACTTTTAACCGACACCTTTGGCCAACTTCCCATGCAGGACAAATCTATTCCAGGGTATTCAACCGAACAAGGGCAGGGTTCCATGCCGCGACACAGGGAAAAAGTTGGTGGCCTCACTCAGGCAGGAATATTTATTGGAACGAGACTCACTGGATTTGACAGGAAGGATGAAACGGTAATAAAGGTGGTGAATGCAGTTCTCGTAAATTCGGTTGGTGGAAGACTCTTCAAAGCGGTGAGAGAGGAAAAAGGATTGGTCTACGATATTCGGCCGCACTACTCACTGCGCGTCAAGCCATACACCTGGTTTGTTTTTGGTACCTCCAGAAAGAAAAACATCCGAGAGGTTATCGAGGAAACTGAACGGGTATTGAGAATGCTCAGGAAAAATACTCCCACTGAAAAAGAGTTACTACTGGCAAAAAATTATCTCAAAACCAGACTTGCCATCTCCTACCAGTCTCCAATGAACAGGGCCGTTTATAATGCAGAACAGCTCATGAGAGGGGATATACCGAAAAGTTACACTGAACGTGTTGCGGAAATCGATGCTGTTACCCTTAATGAAATAACATCATTTATCGATACCCATCTTTCCGGCAGCTGGACGAAGCTCGTTATCCGCTAGTTCTTTGAAAATTCACCGTTCCGGTACGATTACAAGACGCAGCGTATCGGCGGTACTGTTCTTCGCAGGATAGTGCTGTGTCACATGGGTTTTATATCCCTTTGCAGAAATCTTGATATGTATATGGGGCGGCCTCCCGGGATAAATTCCTGGATAGTCGCTTTCAAAACGGTAATGACCCTCTCTATCGGAAAACACCGTAGCCCTGTATTCATCACTGTACCTACCGTCTGGTCCTGCCAGCCAGAACTCAATCTTTACTCCAGGGATGGCATTACAATCCGATGACGATAATACCGTGCCGCTCAAGACATACCCAGTTCCAACGCTCGAACGAACTGGAGCCCCTGGCTTATAGTAGGGACCAAGTGCATCGTGCCGTGTAGGCTTACAGTCAATTCCCAGGGCTGTCGGAGTAATAATCGTGTGGAGCATCATAAATAATACCAGACTGGCTGGGTATACAATATGCAGCCTCTTTTTTGGATTCCTTTTTAGAAATCTAAATAAACCCATTTCATAACCTCTCTCAATTTAGACCTTTATGAAAAATATAATCGAAAACTCATGGTGGGATAGTGCTGATTATTCGAGGAATCATGGCTTTAAAACTGCAGCACCCTGCACCCGCCCATCTTTCAGGTCATGCAACGCCTCGTTTGCCTTTTCCAGAGGGTAGATCTGTATCTCATTTTTCACCGGAACCTGTGGTGCAATCTTCAAGAATTCCTCACCATCAGTTCGCGTCAGGTTTGCGACCGACCGAAGAGTTCTCTCGCCCCACAGTATGTGGTATGGGAAGGATGGAATATCACTCATGTGTATCCCGGCACAGACAACGACACCCCCCTTTCTCACTGCTCGCAAGGCCGCCGGAACAAGGCTGCCGACCGGTGCGAATATAATTGCTGCATCGAGTTCCTCAGGTGGGGTCGAGGTCGAATCTCCGGCCCAAACCGCACCTAACCCCAGAGCAAACTTTTGCCCATTTTTATCGCCCGGTTTAGTAAAGGCATAGATTGAACGCCCCTGAAACGTTGCCACCTGAACCAGTATATGTGCGGCTGCACCAAAACCGTACATGCCGATGCGCCTTGCCTCGCCTGTCATAATAAACGATCGATAGCCAATCAACCCAGCGCAGAGAAGAGGCGCAGCTTCGAGGTCAGAAAATCCTTCCGGTATTGAAAAACAGTAGCGTTCAGCAGCAACTGTATATTCAGCATAACCACCATCGATATTGTATCCAGTGAATCGCGCATTATCACAGAGATTCTCCATACCCAGCTTACAGTAGGTGCAGATCCCACAGGTGTAACCGAGCCACGGAATGCCCACCCTATCGCCTCTTTTGAACTTTGTGACCCCTTTACCGACCGATACAACAGTTCCCACAATTTCATGGCCGGGAATGAGCGGGAGCTTTGGATCTGCCAGCTCACCATCGACGACGTGGAGGTCTGTGCGGCACACCCCGCAGGCATGAACCTTCAAAACCACCTGCCCTGCACCGGGATCCGGTACGGGTATATCCGATAATTCAAGAGGATTACCGGACTTCTCCAAAACCATCGCCCTCATTGTGCCCTCCAAAACGAAACATTGATCCTTTAGTAACTGGAATGTAAAAACGCCCGAAGCAAATTGATCAGCCGATCCCCTTTAATTTTTCAGGAGTAGCCTCACCGATCATCATCTTTATAATATTCTTATACCCAATCTGGCGGTTATCCTTAAAAAACTGGGCAAACTTCTCGTAAGCTTCAGGGTACTCTTCCCTCATCTTTTTCAGCGCGATCTCAATAGCCTTCAGCTCCTCGAGGGTTGCTATGGCAGGCATATGTTCCTCCCTATCTATTTTCAGATGCTCTGTATTATATTTCCTAAATTTTACACCCTTTTCTTCAACTGGGAAACCAAAGTTTCAAAATTTTTTCTCTGAAGAGCGCCGTAGATGTTGAATCAAAGAGTAAAAAGTAGTTAATATATGATAAAGGTGCGTAATACAAAGAATATGAATATATTTAGATATATACCGGAATTATGCGATGATAGTAAAACATGAATTAAATCCTCTAATCACTTCCGCAGATGTAAAGCCATCAGTCGATGGGTACAGGGTCCTCGGGGCTTTCAATCCAGGAGCAACGATATTTAACGATGAGGTAATACTCCTCTTGCGTGTTTCAGAAAGCTGTATCGAAAAAGAGGGTTACATTCGCGTCCCGGTTTACAGGTTCAAAGGAGACAGGTCCTATCCCGATATTCTTGAATTCGACAGGTCCGATTCCGAGGTTCACCTAAAGGATACCAGAGGCGTCGTTTATCGAAACCAGAATTATCTCTCTACCATGAGCCATATTCGACTCGCACGGAGCAAAGATGGGATACATTTTCGGGTCGAAGAGCGACCCTTTATCTTTCCGACGGGCGAAAATGAGAGGTATGGCACTGAAGATGCACGGATAACCAAGATTAACGCTACATACTATATTAACTATACGGCAATTTCTCAAGATTCCTGGGCCACTGCACTGGCAAAGACAACTGACTTCAAGAATATTGAGAAAAAAGGCCTCATATTCCACCCTGAAAACAAGGATGTGGCGATATTTCCTGAAAAGGTGGGAGGCAAATACATCGCCCTTCACAGACCGAACAACACTGGATTTGGCCGAGCATCCATCTGGTACAGTGAATCTCCAGACCTTTTACACTGGGGAAACCACCGCTGCATTTTAAGGCCCAGGGATACGAAATGGGAATCCCAGAAAATCGGAGGTGGCGCACCTCCAATAAAAACAGATGAAGGCTGGCTCATAATTTATCATGGGAAGGGCGACAACAGCCTGTACTCGCTCTTCTGCCTCCTGCTCGATCTTGAACAGCCCGACAAGGTTGTGAAGCGAGCAGAAAAACCCCTGCTAGTTCCGTCCGAACCATATGAAACGGAAGGGTTTTTCGCGAACGTGGTTTTTTCGAACGGCGTGGTCCAGAAGGACAAAAAGGTGTTTATCTATTACGGTGCCTCAGATGAATCGACCTGTGTTGCAATCACAGATTTAGACTATCTTATGAAAAGTTTTTAAGACTCTCAGGGAGAGCTCAGTTTTTGGCTTGAACGCCCTTAGCTCTTGACACATATCGAGGAGCTTACTTTGAACCTTGTGATGGACTTTCGAAAGTTCGATGGTATAGTTGGAGGTGTCGAGCAGGGTGTCATACAGGTGGCAGCCTATGCATCATCTCACGGTCATAGGGTGATACTCCTCTCCAAGGCCAATAAAACAGGCGAGGTGAAGAGTCTTTTCAAGAATCAGCAAAATATCAGCCACATCCCGATCAAGGTTAAAACCCATGTCATTTCGCTGAGAAACACGTATTACGACTCGATAAAGATTCAGAAAATTGCCCGGAATGAGCGCGCACATGTCATTCATTTCCCCTACAACTGGAGTTTTCCCTTGGTGAAGAAACTCCCCACTGTTCTGACGATCCATGATGTTATTCCCTTTACCTTTCGAGAGGCAATGGGATTTTGGAGAAACCGCTTCGTGTACAAACCTGCCATCAGGATGGCGGCCAGGCTCAATACGATTATCTCTACTGTTTCCGAGTTTTCAAAACGGGAAATATGTGAGAAAACTGGTATCTCCCAGGAGAAAGTTAAGGTTATACCCAATGGGCTCAGAGTCCCCAGTATACCAAAAGAGAGAGACAAAAGCTTGCTCTTAAAAAAATATGGCGTACATAATGTATATATCCTTAACGCTGGTGGAATTCACGAGAGAAAAAATATTCCCGGTCTTATTGAAGCATTCTCCAGGCTTGTTGCGAATAATGATTACCCGGGAAAGCTGATAATAACGGGAAGTGTATCCGGCGCACCCTATCAGGAAAAAATGAAAGCAGTCTGCGACAAAACGGTTATAGAAACAGGTATGAGAAATCGGGTAGTCTTCACCGGATTTATTCCGGAGAAAGAGCTCGATTTTCTATTCAAATACGCTCAACTCTTCATATATCCTTCATTTTACGAAGGTTTTGGAATTCCCATTCTCGAAGCGATGAAAATAGGAACGCCTGTTGTAACATCGAATAATACTGCAATGAAAGAGGTTTCCGGAGGTGCGGCTTTACTCATCGACCCCAGCGATACCGAAGGGATAATGGCTGCAATGCAAAGACTGTTGACAAACCACGAACTCAAAAAAGAATTGGTTCGAAAAGGTAAAGCGGTTGCTAGGAACTATTCGTGGGAAAAAACCGGAGCCCAATACCTTAAACTCTACACTGAAATTGCACAAATATATTAAATTAGTAATAATATTATCACGAAGGAGGCGATAAAATGACAATAATCACAAAACTCACCAGAAAACCAAAAACGCTTTTACTGGTACTGATTCTCACAATCATAGTATCTGTAAGTTATGCAAAGGATTCAGAGGTTCGCGATTTGAAATCTTTTGATGGCGTAAAGGTATCAGGTCCAATCACGCTGTACCTGAAACAGGGAAGTACAGAAAGCGTGAGGGTCCAAGTTGATGGTGTCGGGCTTGACTTGGTAATAACTGAAGTCGAAAACAATACTTTAACCGTACGAATGAAATCGGAAATAAGAACCGGTGATTTTGATGTTGAAGTCTATGTCACGTATACAAAAATAAGGGATATTCGCTCCATAGCAAGTGCCAAACTTATTGGTCAATCGGTCATCACAGGAGATAAACTCACCGTTATTGTTTCCACCAGTGCAACTGCTGATCTCGAGGTAAATCTCAACAACGTTGAATTGGAGGCTCTCAGCGCAGGAGAATTAACCATTTCTGGAAATGTAGAGTCACAGGAATCAAAAATCAATACTGCCGGTAAACTATATGCATTTGATCTTACCTGTCAGAACGCCTACATGCGTATTGGTACCGGTGGCGTGGCAGAGATTCTGGCAAAAAAGCTCATTGAAGGCTCGGTGAGAACTGGTGGAAAACTAAGCTATAAGGGCAATCCTGCAAAAGAAAGGATTACCAAGAACACCGGTGGTTCCATAGCAGAAGTAATCGACTAGTATTTCTGTTTCTCCCTTGATAAATCAGATTAAGAATATCCTGCTATCTTAAAACCTTTTCAAAACTACACCCATTTCTCGAAAACAAGTAATTAGTATCAAACAATTAATTATCATTCTCGCTTAGATAATTATAAGAATTTGATATATTCGAAACTCACGATAAAATTATATATTGTAAGGTTTATAAAATAAGTTCGATAATTATGTAAGGAGCAATGTTATATGGATTTATTGACCAAAACAATAAACAATCGTGAAAAAAATGTTATCTATACGAGGATCGTCATATTATTTGCTGCATTTATGGTACTAATGCTGTTAGTCTCTAGAAATTTTTTACATGCCGCAGTCTTCGATTATAAAGAACATAACTCTATTGCTCCTGTCTCCATCCCGGTTTTCGAACCACCTCCAATACCACCGGCAGGAGCGACCAATGTCGGTATGGCGACATTACGGTTTAATGCGCAAACAGGGACCACTCCTCCAATTGGTAGAATTGGCAGCGTTACAGTACGCTTAATCACCGATGGCACTTTCGATGTATCAAAGATAACCAGTGTTAAAATATTCTGGGACGATGGTGATAACATCTTCGAAAGAACAGCAGATACCAATGTCACTTCAGGCGGACCATACACATTCAGTGGCACCCCACCTGAAACCACAATATCCCTCAATACAAGCGACCCAAACAACTTTGATGATAGTGGATTCGATAGATTTTACGTAGTTTTTGATTTTGCAAACGATGCGGATACAACGGCAAATATTGCTACGAACCTCGGTTGTGAGGTTATTTCTTTGCTCTATGGAGATAACCCAGGGCCTTACACGACTCCGTACGATAATGTAAGTCCGACTGATCGGAGACATGGAGTAAAAGAAGATTTCGATGATTATGAGGCATCTGTAACAGCCATCGGTATCGCCCCTACACCAGCTGAAGGACAGCAGGGTGAGTTGCGCGTGCCGATTCTGAAATTGGTATTTTCATCTACAGACGCAACACTCGACGTACCTCAATATTCAAATATCGACTCAATAAGGGTCCAGAGAATTGGGTCTGGTTCTGACAGCGATTTTACAAGCGGCGGCATAATCCTTTATGATGATTCCGGGACCATTTCGGGCAGTTTCGACGCTGGTGATACTGAAATCCCTGGATCAGCTGCTTCTCTCATTGGTGGGTACGCAACAATGAATCCTACACTTAACCAGCCCATTACCTCCACTGGAACTACTTTTTTTGTCGCAATCAATATTGATGCATCTGCACAGGTTGGTAAAACTATTGGTCTCCGAATCGAAGATCCAAAAAATGATATTACATTTGCCGATGTAATAGCGGATTCATACACGCAGCTTGGATTTATCGATTCCTCAGTTTCGACACCTGCAAGTGGTAACACCGTAACGATAACAGAGTTGCCACTGGTGGATACAACCCCTCCAACGGTCTCATTTACCGATCCGGCGGATGCTGAAAAGAATGTATCAGTTAATACCGACATAACAATTGTTTTCTCCGAAGAGATAAATCCGGCTACAATATCCACGTCTAATTTCACCGTTGAGGATATTTTCAACAACCCGGTCACAGGTACAGTCAGTGCATCGGGTTCAAGTGCTACCTTCACACCCACGTCGGTGCTTGCATTCGAAACCATATATAACGTTACGGTGGCTGCTGGAGTACAAGACCTTGCAGGCAACCCCCTGGCAGGCGACTACAACTGGAGCTTTACAACCATAGAGGATGTTCCCGAACCTGTTGCGGCGAACAACCGGATACTTCCGGGGCAGACAGAGCCTGTAAAAATTTACATACCTGTTCCGCCTGGAGGTCAGAGCGAGAAGGTAACTGTCCAGATATTCACCGTAACTGGTGAGAAGGTGGTGACCCTTGTCAAAAACAGGCCGTACAGCCAGATAGCCGGTTCACTTCCCCTGGAATGGTTTGGGAAAAACAGCAAGCAGAAAAATTTAGGCCCTGGCCTTTACTTCATACAGATCAAAACAGACAGTTATACAAAAGTTCTCAAGGTTTTGATCGTACGATAATTCAGCGAACAGGAAAGTTCTTATGAGAAACAACTCAGCACAGAAAAAACTTGTGGGCATCTATACTCTTATAGTTGCTCTTCTGCTGTCCTTAACGTTTTCTTCAATTCATTTATTTGCCGATGAGGAAGGTGGAACCTCAGGTGCCGAGTTCCTGAACTCTATCCCAACCACAAGGTACAACGCAATGGGAGGCACTTCAGACGGGTTGGACGCCTATCTCGAAGGTATACACTACAACCCCGCACTTTTATCACCTCTTGATTCGATCGGCTTGCAGCTTACCTTTAGTCCTTATCCAAACGAGGTTAGTCATAGCCAGGCTAGTTTCGGTATGCATATTTTGGGTGGAGTTGGTGCAGTTTCTGCTCAGATTTTAAATACAGGTGGATTTACCTACATCAATGAGGATCTGCAGCCAGAAGATACGGTTTCTATCTATGATACTGCAGCGACAGTCGGGTATTCCCGTTATGTATGGAACACACTCTCTTTAGGAGCCAGTATCAAAACCATATACCGAAAACTTGGAGATTATAACGCGATTGCTGTCGGCGGCGACTTCGGCGCCGCATACTGGCTTGAAACACCTCATTTCGGACAACGCCCAAAGCCGCCTACAGATAAGAAACTGGAAAAGGAGTTTCTCGATAAAAAAAAGTCATTTGACAGCGAAAAAGAAAAGCGAATTAAAGAAACTAGCATCAAGGTCAATGAAGCCGAAAAACAGAAATCCACTCTAGAAAATGAATTGGCAGAAATCAGGGTGAAAATACAAGGTGCCACAGAAGAGAAAAAACCTCCGTTATTAGAAAAAGAGGCTGCAATATATAAGAAATTGCAAGAAGTCCGGGATACCTTAGAGGCTGAAACAGATAAATCGAAGACTTCCCTGGATGAAATAGAAGAGTGGTATAAAAGAGCACTGGAGGCAGCTGATGAGGTGTATGCGAAAAAGCAATCAGACTTAAAAATCGTAGAATCTGAGAGAACAAGGCTGTACTCAGTTATCAATGACCCCACAACAGAGCTCACAGAAGAAATGATAAATACATCTATCGATGAAACAATCGATAAGACTCAGGTTTTTCTCAACGATAGAGCAATCGCACTCGAGGAAGCGCAAAAAAAGTATCGAGAGATACGACAGAATCGAATTACTGAAATTAACAGTGAGATCAGTTCATACAAAAAACAAATTGATGAGGAGCTGGGACCTGAAATACAAAAACTTGAAGCTGAGCTGGCATCACTGAATACGGAAAAGGATGCACTCGAAGCACAGGAAGAGGTCGACAAGGAGAAGGTGCAAGAACTTCAGAAAAAGATAAGTGAAAAGGAACGGGAACTTTCCACCGCAAAAGCCGATCCCTGGGTGAAAAAACTGGATAGCCGCATAGGAGAAAAGGAAAAGGAGATAGAGGCGTTAAACAAGGATATCGAGAAGAAGGATGAGGAAACAAAAGCAACACTTGCGGAAACAATTAAAACAGTTCAAAAAGATATAGACAATTTCGATATACTTCGCACCTATCTCAACCGGGAATTGAAGAAGGCTAAGTTGAGAAAGGAACTGGATCTACTGAAAGCGACAAAGGAAAAGAAAAAAGAAAAAGGACTCACTGTCTATAAAGAACGGGAGAAGGAGATTTACCTCAGGCTTCTTTCACTGATCTACAAACATGAGGAGAAAATTCTGGATGCAAGGGTTGAAGCGATGAAAGAAGATTATTCTAACCTCATATACGATCTCGAAACAGAATCGAAGAAAGAACTTGAAAGATTAGAGAATGAATTCTCCTTTCAGGAACGATTTTTAAATCAAAAAATATCAGACCTCGAAAAAATCACAAAAGCTAAATCAGAAGAGGTTGACGAAACAGCGATAAGCGAGCTCAATGCGCTGAAAGCGGAACTGGAAGAGAAAGAAGAGGCCTTCCGGAAAGCTACTGATGAACTCAAAGATAGAGAGAAAAAGTTGATAGGGGAGGAGGAGGGCAAATTCGAGAAAAACATGTCAGAGCTCGAGTGGGAGATCAAGCTGACCCGTCTTATATATCTGCAAACGGACAAACCCTACCTCAATACCTCAGTCAACGCTTCTATACAAAATTTCGGATCAAAGGTGAAGTTTGAAGAGGAAGGATACCCGCTGCCCACAACTGTTCATTTGGGAGTAGGGTACGCTATTTGGAATACGGATAATCATGCGATTAAACTGGGTGTTCAGGCGAATATTCCATTTCACAATGTCTTCTCAGTTGGCGTTGGTATAGAATATGCATTCCTGAATATGTTTTTCGCACGGGGCGGGTACACTTTCAACTCACCGAATCGAAGTTTCTCTGGAGGAGTAGGTGCACGCGTCGGACTCGGATTCACCGAATATGTCGTAGATTACAGTATCCAGCCACTTCCTGAATACGGTATTCTGCACAACTTTGGAGTCTCTGTCTACTTCTAAATGCGAACAGCAGCTTAACTCTGGAGTTATCCATTTGTATATTTTTCTTTCATTTCAATTATCTCATCAATATTCTTGAAAAATGCCTTAACAATAGCAGGGTCGAAATGCGTCCCCGTTTCATCCTGCAAAATACCCAGAGCCTTTTCGTTTGAATAGGGCTCTTTGTAAGGTCTTCTGCTTGTGAGCGCATCGAATGCATCTGCCACGGCGCAGATCCGACCGAAGAGAGGTATCTCCTCACCTTTGAGACCCTTTGGATACCCGGTTCCATCCCACTGTTCATGGTGTGACAGGGCTATGATTTCACCAGCCTTCAACAGCTCTGAAGATGATCCTGAGAGAATCGAAGCACCGATCGT
Source organism: uncultured Spirochaetota bacterium (assembly GCA_964347455.1). GTDB lineage: Bacteria > Spirochaetota > B62-G9 > B62-G9 > DRHN01 > JAGLSF01. The sequence continues at coordinate 32,408 of CAYFYU010000031.1, forward strand.
GGTATGACTCTTAACTATTTCGAATTCACCCTTTGATAGCTTCGATTTTTTCAGAAGGATCCCATCGGGAATCCCGATTTTACCGACATCATGCATCGGGCTGGAAACGATAAGGGTCTCTACATTACCGGGAGTCAAATGTATGCCTTTTGCGACTATCTCACAGTAACTTCGGATACGCTTAAGGTGGGCTGCAGTTTTTTTATCCCGGTATTCAGCTGCGAGAGCCAGGCGATTTATTGTATCGATGTACGCATCATGAGTTTTTCGCTGCGCTTCAGTCATATCATCAAGGGATCTGCGGAGCAATGTCGTTCTTCTTTCTACCATTTTCTCTAACTCTCTCTGATGAGATTTGAGCTCAAGCTGAGTATCCCTCAGCTTCATGAGAGAGGAAGTGCGCACCCGAATTTCCAATAGATCGGCGGGCTTGGCGATAAAGTCGTTGGCGCCAGCTTCAACGGCGCGGAGGCGGTCCTCCCTGCTGTCTAAAGCGGTTACCATTATAATCGGAACATCCGGTGCTTCTTCCCCTTGCCGAATATTCCTCGCTACCTCAAAACCATCCATACCGGGCATTTTTACATCGAGTAAGACGAGATCGATATCCAGTCTCAGCTTTGCCATTGCCTCCACACCATCACTGGCAACTTCAAATTCATAACCTAATTCCTCGAAAATATTTTGAAGTAACAGCTGGTTTTGAGGCTCATCATCTACTATCAGCACACGTCTGGGACGATTCATCAACCCCTACTCTCTTATTTCATATTGCTCCCGCATACCTAATTTTAGGAGAAAAAAAGGGCACATTCAATATCAAGCGTAATTTTTTAATAAAAAATCACGGAATTTTCCCATTATGTTTTAGATTGACTGCAGAATGACTAAGGAGACGGGCACACCAATCACTCGTTTAGTGGTGTACCGTATGCCGCAATTTCTATCAAACCTGTGTTGTCGCCTGTTGAATCGACAACGTCGAGTCTGATTGTGCGGGTGACGGCATCGACTTCGTAACGGTAGGTCTTTTTGTCAGCTTTCAATGTGAAGGGACCAAAGGTTTCTACAGAATCGGTTGTCAGTGTAAACGCTTTGATAATAGCAGTTTCATCGCCCATCGATCGAGCTGTGGGCTCCCCCACTCATATCCTGGCCGATGGAGATCATTCCATAGGCGAATGTTTTTCCATACACCACAGAGCACGCCAGCAGTATGCTCGATGTAAAGATCAACTTTGTATCTGTGCTGGTGATATCCACAATTCACGGTGGACCTTTACTGCTGACCGCCCGCATCGGCTGCACCCTATAAGAATTCCCCGCCTCTACTGGTGCCTATGGTTTGCCTGCACCTGCTATCACGAAACCCGTAACACCTGCAGGAGCGTTGGTGGTTAAAATTACCATAACATTCACTAGGAGTAATATTAACAGTACTCGATTCGTCCTAGCATGAAACGAAAATTTCATAATCTATCTCCTGTTGATAGGCACTCATAAACAATATAATCCATTGACATAAGCGGGGATAATGATAAAGTGGTTGTGAAAGGGGTACAATGAATAAAACGATCGTCATTCTCGGTTGTCTTGATACAAAGGGTGAAGAGTATGGCTTTATCAAGCGGCATATAGAGAAAATGGGGTGTGACACCATAACCATTGACGTGGGAGTAATCAACCCCCCGCTTTTCGAGCCTGATATAACAAAACAGGAGGTTGCCAAGGCAGCCAGTGAGGACTTCGATAAACTGTACAAAGACGGGCCTTCAAGAGACCGGATCGCACCGGTAATGGCCAAAGGTGCAGCTGTAATTGTCAAGAAACTGATAGAAGAGGGAAGTGTACAGGGGATAATTTCCTGCGGGGGAACACAGGGGAGTACTCTTGCAGCACTGGTCATGCAGGAACTACCCGTAGGTTTCCCAAAGCTGCTCGTATCGACCATGGCTTCCGGCAATACGTCGAATCTCGTGGGTATAAAGGATATCACCATGATGTTCTCAGTTGCGGATATCATGGGTTTGAACATCGTAAGCAGAAAGATCCTCGGCCGCGCAGCCGGGGCAGTATGCGGCATGGCCCAAACCGAGATTGAACAGGAAAAGAGCGAGCGTCCCCTCTTAGCGATCACGACCGTTGGCATTACCACACCGGGAGCAATGAAGGCGAAGGAGGTTATAAATAAGGCTGGATTCGACACCATTGTTTTCCATGCGGTTGGTACAGGCGGAAGAGCAATGGAGTCGCTGATGAAGGAGGACCAGATCAATGGGGTACTCGACCTGGCCACAATCGAGGTTATTCAGGAGATGCTCGGCGGCTATCTCGCCGCAACTCCAGAGCGAATGACTGTTGCCACGGGCCTGGGTATTCCACAGATTATCTGCCCAGGCGCCATTTCATGCAACACCTATGGTCCTCCGGAAACGATCCCCCAGAAATTCCGTGACAGACAGATGGTACGGCATAGCTCGCTGTACACGAACGTCAGAACGAATGCAGATGAGTTAAAGGCCCTCGCAAAGGTACAGGCTGAGCGTGTCAATCCGGGTAAAGGGCCCATCGAATGGTTTATCCCCATGAAGGGATTCTGTTCGTACTCGGTTGAGGGCGGACCGCTCTTCAACCCGGAAGCCGATAAGGCGTATGTCGATACACTGAAATCTGAACTGAGACAGGATATACCGCTGCATATTCGAGATCTGGACATCAATGATCCCGCTTTTGCAACTGAAGTAGCAGAACACCTTATCGATTTGGTGAAAAATAATATTGTATAAAAGGATGTACATGTGGGTGAGAAAATTACACGCAAAGAAGTTCTTGAAAGGCTTTGGAAGGAGATTAAAGCCCGTCGCCCCTTGTTCATGGCAAGCTGTGGATCGGGGATTGTTGCTAAGTTTCTCGAAAGGGCCGGCTGCGATATGGCTGGCGTCTATAATGCGGTGAAGCTGCGAGCCGGAGGTGCCGGGTCGATGACCGGTATGTGGCCGGTCTCCGATGCAAATGGCCTGATGTTCGAGTATGCCTCCCGCGAAATCATGCCGGTGGTGAAAAACATGCCTGTCATGGCAGGCGTCAATGCAAATGATCCGACACGGGACAGGGAAATGGGCATGGTGACCGTTGCCTATGCGTTCAACACTGAGGAGACCCAGCGAATCGTAGGGGGCAGCAATCCAGATGTCTTTATATTTCATGCAGGTACGACGATAGGCGGATCAATCGGTTATGACCACCCCGATACTGTCGAGGATACGGCCCGGAGAACGCAGGAGGTATACGACGTTGCCCGGAAAATAAAGAGGGATATCATTCTCCTCACCCATGGGGCCGCCCTTTCGGATCCCGACAGCGGCCAGCAGATACTCAATCTTACCGACGGCCATGGTCTTCAGACCGGTTCAGCAACTGAACGGATCCCCGTTGAAGAGGCCATAATGAATGTTGCGTCGGCTTTTAAGAATTTGAAATTAAAATGATAATATACTTTCAGGGCACATTACGCGGTGAATAAGTGCTACTGATCCGACTTTTCCTGATCAGAAAAGAGTGTACCTGCCAGCAGCCCGTCCGCACGCCTCAATCTCCTGCTAATCTCGCGGGCAAGATTCATGATAATGAGTGTATAGGTCTTTAGGTTTGACTTGGAAATCTTATAGAGGTCCATGTTGGAGAGGGTCAAAACAGATGTGTTCTCGATAGCACGAACTGTGGCAATGCAAGGCTGTACATCGATGAGCTCCATCTCACCGAATGTGTCTCCCACTCCGAGTGTTGCGATCCTCCTTTGAACTGAGCCTTTCGGGGTATCGGTTTTCTTGAGAATCTCCACAGATCCGTTGTATATGAAAAAGAGTTTGCCGGCCTGCCCTCCTTCGTGAACGATTGTGTCTCCCTTTGTAAAGGTTTCATCCTTGAGAAGTGGCCGAATATTATTTATTTCATCTTCGGTCAATCCACCAAAAAGAGCGTGGGATTTGAGAAATTGAAGGCCGATCATATTCTGTTCCACCGTTTGGGGGTTCTATAGGACAATTGTATCCCAAAAAGGCTAGGTTCACAACACAAAACAAATGGCGAATAGAAGTAGTACTGAAAGGGGCAACTACTCTTTATCGACCCATTCCTTCAATATTTTCTTGACCTTCTGTTCAATCTTCTGGGCCAGCTCCTCCCACTCTTTTTCCTTCTCATCCTTATCCTTTTCCTCGATCCATGACTTGATACCGCTCTTCACCTTCTGCTCTATTTTATCGCCAATTTCATCCCAGTCAGGTTTCTTTTTCTTTAGTTTTTTTCTCCAGGAACCTGCACCCCATCCCATCGAAATGGCGAGTCCAATAATATAGCCTAGATTGTAGCGCCATCCGTTGTTGTGGACTTCATAGAGGCCCACCTCATCGGTAAAGAGGCTTACAATGAAGGTGATCACAATAATGATTCCATGCCACAACCCTGCCCAGAATCCTGCATCATTGTCCGGGGTAATTTCGGGATCCCAACGATAATTACCGGGACCGCATCCTACCAGCATCAAAAGCAACATGCAGACGAGTAAAAATGCGATGTATCTCCCCTGTTTAAGCATCGCTTTAACACCTCCTCAATTATATTAGCCGTCCTTAACGTTAAAACAGCATTCGAAGGTTGGTAAAAAGGATTTCTAAATCTCACGAGAGCTTAATCTGCAAAAACCGCTGTGTCTGTTCCTTTATGGCCACTTCCGTGGGCAATCTTTCCATGGAACTGGCTCCATAAAAACCATCAATGCCCTTACAGTGAGTTATGATGAACTGAGCATCTTCAGGCTCGGCTATAGGGCCTCCGTGGCAGAGAACAATCACATCATCACGAACACCCCGAGCTGCATCGGCAATTCGGTCAATAAGATCAACGCAATCGTCCATCGACTTCGCCGTTTGTGCGCCAACAGAACCTGACACGGTCGTACCCATATGGGCCACAACGATGTCTGCCCCTGCGTCTGCCATTTTCACCGCCTCACTGGTATTGAATACATAGGGTGTGGTAACCAGATCCAGTTCATGCGCGATTCGTATCATCTCCACTTCCTTATCATAGCCAAACCCCGTCTCCTCCAGATTGATGCGCCAGTTGCCGTCGAACAGCCCGACAGTTGGAAAATTCTGTACGCCGGCAAACCCGGTATGCTTTATCTCTTCGAGAAACTTACCCATTACTCTCATGGGGTCTGTTCCGCAAACGCCCGCGAGTACCGGTGTATTCTTGACCACCGGAAGCACCTCACGGGCCATTTCCATAACTATCGCATTTGCATCTCCGAAGGGGAGCAAACCCGCCATCGAACCGTGCCCTGCCATTCTGAACCTGCCGGAATTGTATATTATGATGAGATCAATCCCCCCAGCCTCCTCAAATTTGGCACTGATCCCTGTACCTGCTCCGCCACCTATGATCGGTTTACCCTCTGC
>CAYFYU010000031.1:37879-39259 GCA_964347455.1 uncultured Spirochaetota bacterium
TCCTGAATCTTTTCAGTATCGATTCCCTCGTCTGTCCCATCTAGACCTCCATATCAACCGTAGTGCAGCATCTCGAGCAGGCAAGCTGCACAGGCTTCGGCGAACTCCTGATCGTTTATGTTGTTTTCCATTTCCGTAACAGGAATATCTTCTCGGATATGTTCCTTTATCGAGTGAAAAAGTGCCCCGTCGGCTTCCGGCCACCAGAATGGTTCCCCTGGTGCATCGATCATGCTGAGGCCGTGCAGAGGAATAAATACAGCCACTGGTCCGGTACTATTGTTGAGTTTGGAGGCTATTATTTTACCGAGTGACCGGTTCTCCTCTATGTTCGTTCGCATGAGGGTAATATCGGGGTTGTGTGGGTAGAATTTTCTGTTTTTAAATTTATCCGGAACCGTATCAGGCTGCCAGAAATTCACCATATCGAGACAGCCTGGCACCACCACCTGTGGGATACCCTTTCTCGCTGCAGCATTAAGCCGCGTTTTTCCCGCAGCGAGCACTCCTCCCACAAGCTCGTCAGCCCACTCGGTCGTTGTGATATCGAGAACTCCCGAGATGTAATCTGACCCAACAAGCTCTTCGAGGATCATTCCGCTCGTTCCGGTGCAGGGAAAAACGATAACCTCGAATCCGGCGTTTTCCAGGATTTTCCGGGAGGTTTCTACAGCGGGCGTGGTATTGCCGAACATCGTCGCAGCTATTATGGGCCTATCCTCTGTTGTTTCGGGTTCTATGTCGACCATACCACAAACTGCTCCAGCTGCCTGTAACAAGACATTCCGGCTGATCTTGTTTAATCCCGATATGTCAACGATACTGGGAATCATGACAATATCCTTTATTCCGACCAGACCCGATACGTCTCTTCCGGCGAGTGTTGAGACCATGACTTTCGGCACTCCCAGAGGCAAAGCGCGCATACCGCTGCACGCAATAGAGGTACCACCCCCTCCGCCAAGTGCGATAACAGCATGGGCCTTCCCCTCTGCATACAGCTTTGGAAGTACGGAGGCGGCTCCACTGCTCATGACGGCTACTGCTTTTCCCCTGTCCTTCTGTCGGACAAGTTGTGTGATATTTCCGCCACCGGCTCTGGCAACTTCTGACCTTGTAACATCGGGTGTAAATGGAGGCTTATTAAGGATACCGACATCGACGGTAATGGTGTGGTAACCATTTTTCTCTATAGCATCTTTTAAAAACGCATACTCTGCACCTTTCGTATCCAGTGTACCGACAAGAACCACTGTTTTTTTCAACGAAGACTCCAACTGCATTTTGCCTTGCCGATGTAACATTTTAGTTATCGAAAAAACTGCGCCTCCACCTCATCTCTTACCTCTGCTGCAGAATCGAGATCGAGCACCTCTTTCG
>CAYFYU010000032.1:0-15111 GCA_964347455.1 uncultured Spirochaetota bacterium
GAGAAAATTTCGTGTAAGGATGGCCGCCTTGTTGTTGAAGAATACAACGAAACCCTGCGCATTCGTTGTAGAGGGACCTCAGGATGTTGAAGACATTTATCGAATGGGTGCTGTTATAAGAGGTAGTAGTAAAGAACTTGTAGAGAAGCCGCTTTTCTCGATTCATGATATTTCAGCGGAAGCAACAATTGGAATTGTAAGGGAACAGTGCGATGCCCTGATGAAATGTGCCGAGCTTGGTATTCCCACAGGAATAGGTTCATACCCAATCATGGGAAGTACAGGTCCGGTTACAATTGAAGGTGCGCTTGCACTTGCAAATGCGAATATTCTTTGCAGTCTCGTCATAGCACAAACGATCAATCCCGGTATTCCCTTTCTGTATATGATAATGGCCGGGTCTCTTGATATGAAAAGGGCAGAAATAATAACGGCATCACCTGAAATATGGACCTACTATATAATAGGAAAAAAGATGGCAGAGTATTACGGACTGCCAAGTCACTGTATTATTTCAGCCGACTCTAAGTCCACCGATATTCAGCTCGCAATGGAGAAATATTCCGGGCTCCTGATTGCAACCCTCTGCGGAATAAACCTGATCCATGGTACGGTTTGTCAGTCCGATGCAATGAATGGTGCAAATTATGATCAGATGCTCATTGATAACGAGTTAGTAGCGATGGTTAAACATATGGTGGAATCGTTGAAATCATATGATAGAACATTCTCAAAGAATGAGGTATTCGATGATATACAAAAATCACTTAAGAACAAGATGTATTTTATGGATAGTGACACAACAGTAAGGGAATTCAAGAAGCGTTTGTGGGAAAGTAACATATTGATTAGGGAGAGTTTCGATCGTTGGAAGGAAGGCGGTATGAAAAGCATTCTGGATAATTCGAGAATGAAAGTAAAGGAGATTTTAGAAAAACACGAGGTTAAACCTATCGATACAAACAAAGAAAAGGAAATTGATTTAATCCTTCAGGATTCACATAAAAGTATTAATCGCTAGTTTCAATAAGGCAAATCCTTTTACAGTGGAGATTTGTAGATGAAAGATGGGTATGAAGAGGTGCGTCAAAAATTTGATGATGAGAGAAAGAAGCTTGCAGTTAAACCAAAAATTGGTCTCCTGCCAACAGGACACTTTTACTACTGGCCGCAGTTTCCGAATCTGAAAGAAATGGGTATGAAGATGTATCGGAAGCTTTTAAAAATGTTAAAGGAGAACGCCGACATCGTAGCTCCTGAGCTTGTTGATACCTTTGAAAAGGGCAAAGAAGCCGCTAATTTTTTCAAAAAGGAAGAGGTTGATATGATTCTCATCTTTCCTTTGGGTTACACGACGAGCGTGCAGATCGTTCCTGTAGCCCGTGAGCTGGACGTGCCTATTAGGATACTGAATGCCCATGAGGATAGTTCTTACGATTATACGAAGGCTGATACCGCGATTTACCTCCACCATGAGGGTGTGTGCTGCATTCCAGAGTACGCAGGTGCACTTGTCAATCTTGGGAAAAAATTCAGGGTACGAACAGGACATTTTGATGATCCGAGGTTGTGGCAAGAGCTCCGAGCCGATTTTAAGGGTGCCGCTGCAGCGCATTTTTTCAAGAACATGAATATCGGTCTCATTGGTGAGGTGTATACCCATATGTCAGATATGCCCATCGATGAGCATCGATTATTACGCGTAACAGGTAAGATGCTCCGTAGACCCGAAGTTGAAGAAATTGAAGAGGCCTTTCACCGCGTAACAAAAAGCCAGCTGGAGGATATGTACCGGCAGTTTAGAACTCTGTACGAAGTAGACAAATCAGTTACTAACGAACATATGCGTTTCTCGGCCCAGCTTGCAATCGCTTATGACGAGATTATCAGAAAGCACGATATTTTTGCCTTCGGATACTACTGGTGGGGAGAGAAGGAGCTCATAACGCAGCTCAGGGCGCAGTCCAATCTCGCCGTTTCACGACTTGCTGCGCTTGGCCGTCCTGGAGTGACTGAAGGGGATGTGAAATCCGCCATGGCGATGAAGATAATGGACCTCTTCGGGGCGGGCGGAATGTTCGTTGAGTTTTTCTCCATGAATTTCGATGAGGATTTTATCCTCATGGGGCATGATGGACCGAGCAATATCAACATGTCCCACGGCAGACCACGGCTACAGCACCTGAAAGTGCATCACGGTAAATCAGGTCATGGGCTCGGTATCGATTTTGATATGAGGGAAGGTCCCGTTACTCTGCTTAATCTGACGCAGTACAATGCTGGTGAGCGGTTCAAACTGGTCTACTCAGTCGGTGAAATCATACCCGGTACTATTCTCAGCATCGGAAACCCGAACTGCCGAGTCAGGGTAGGGAGACCGATTCACGAGTTTATCGATGCATGGTGCCAGCACGGGCCTTCCCATCACATTGCCATCGGGTACGGCGATAGGAGCAGGGAACTCGAGATCTTTGCTGAAGCCATGCAGTTCAATATCGAGAGAGTATGAGGGAGAAAGTGTAATGGATCAGTTGAATTCCACCCAACGAGTAATCAACACATTCGAGGGTAAACCCCTGGACCGACTTCCGATATTCGACATCATTCACAACACCGAGTTCATCGAACGGGTGAGTGGGAAGAAGATTACACCACAGAATGCAGAGGATGTTACCTGTGAGGCGGTACGAAAGACCCTTGACCTGGTAAGGCATTTCTGTATCCCTGAGAACCTGGAAACCCGGGAGTATGTCGATGAAGACGGCTTCCGCTACAGAGACGAGTGGTGGACCAAGGACACCATCTATCGTCCGATTGAATCGATCGAAGATGCACGGGAGCTCATGAAGAAAGACATAGAACGGATATACAAATGCATCGATGGGGGTAAGTTCTGTCACCAGGCAAAGGAGCAGTTGAACCTCTTTGGTGAGAAATATGAGTACCCCGAGGAGGTGAACCGGCACTTCGAGCAGGTTGTGAAGAAACTGGATGATACGATGATGATTGCCCCAGAATCCGTGCCGGGTCTGTATACAGCGCAGAATCGATACGGATTCGACTGGTTTATCTTTATGTACCACGACTATCCAGAGCTCACGCTTCAGTACTACGATGCACTGATCGATTACGAGCTTTTCAGAATCGACAGATTTGCACCGACGAAACTTTCGAAAATCGCACTCGTTTCAGAGTCAATAGCCTTCAATACGGGCCTCATCTGGCCGCCAAAATTCATAAAGGAGGTCGTCTTACCCAGAGTAAAGAGGTTGATCGATCGGTGGAAAAGCTATGGCTATTTCGTCATCTGGCACAGCGACGGCAACAAGTGGGAAGTCATCGATGAAATACTGGAATTGGGTGCGGACTCGATCAATCCCTGCGAGCCGTTAGCCACAATGGAGGTAAAGAAATTTCGCGAGCTGTATCCTGATACCGTGATAGGTTCAATGATCGATTGTCAGGACCTTCTTGCATTCGGAACTCCGGAAGAGGTCGCTAAAGCCACGAAAAAGGCCATTGAAGATTCTGGCGGTGCAAGGACATTGATAGGGTCGACCTCAGAGATTCATCCGGAGATCGGCGTTGATAATGCGCTTGCCATGTATGATGTTGCCCGCGAGTATTCACTCTGAACAATATGGGTAAGGAGTGCATCCGTGAAAAACAATACCGAACATCTGCCGCGTACGGGTGTTATAGCACTGGCATTTCCGGGATATCACCTCGGTGAAGAAAAGGCAAAGTCAAAATACCGGGAGATGCTGGATGTTTTGAATAAATACGATCTGGATATTATTTCGCATAGTTCTGTTGTGATGGACACCGAAGGGGCGAGAAATGCGGGGGAAGCGTTTGCTGAGAATGGTGTAGATTTTATCCTGGCCATACTCGCAACCTTTGTTCCTGATCATTTTATCGTTGAGTTGCTCGATGTATGTGATGTGCCGATTTTTCTGTACGCCGTTGAGCGGGAGATCGATTGTATCTCACTCGTCGGGGCGATGCTCATAAATCCTACCCTTTTTGATCTTGGCAAGCGGTATCAGATTCATGCAGGAGAAGTCGGTGATGGGGAGATCTTGGAAAGACTCATGATATTTGCCCGCGCATCCATGATGAGGCGTGTACTCAAAGAGATGCGTGTGGGATACATGGGAAAGAACCCTGAGATTATGTTCAGTATGGCGGCAGATGATTACGGACTGCACAAGGTGATGGGAGTGACGGTCATTCCAATTCGTGACTATGAATATGGAGAGCGGAAGGAAACAATACCGGATAAGGAAGCTCTCAAAGATTGGAATGCAGTGAAGAATATGGTTGGAAAAGTCTCGGTATCTGATGAAGATGGTCTTGAGGCTTCAAAGGGTTTTCTTTCCATGATGAGGATGGCAGGGGAGCGAAAGCTCGATGCTCTTTCGATAAATTGCTGGACTCAGCTCAAGTCGAAGATATGCCTTCCTGTTGCACGGTTCAATGATTTGGGAATAGGAGCCGGTTGTGAGGGAGACCTCCATTCAACGATACTCATGCGGTTGCTCTACGTCCTCACGGGCCGTTCTGCCATAAATGGAGACTTCATGCGTCTGTACAAAGACAAGAATCAGATAATGTTCTCCCATTGTGGTGCTGGACCGTTCTCGATGGCGAGGAGCCGAAAAGATATAACTCTCCATGAATCGATAGAAACTCGTGACGGCATCGGCGTTTTCTTTGCTGCAGATAATCCCGGTACGGTGACGGCCGTAAACCTGATGGGCTCTCGTGCTGGTTACCGATTGTCAGCATTATCGGGGGAGGTTGTAAAGGCAGATAAGAGTTATGAGGGCAATCCGATGAATATTTATTTCACGAAACCGGTTGAGGATATACTTCAGGGGGCCGTTGAATGCGGTGCAGGCCATCATTGGAGTATAACTTATGGTGATTATGTAAAGGAGTTCGAGCTACTTGCAAAATTTTTAGATATCGAATTTCATCTCCTGAGTTGAAATAAGATTGAACAAGGTACCAAACGATTTTACGGAACACAGCCGTTCTTCGGTGAATGGGATGAGCCATCTGATTCACGATGCTGATGGCAACCACTCATGGAAAAATAGGGTTATACTTAGAATAACAGAGGGAAGGTGAAGAATCTGAATGGATGGATGATTACCCGCAGTTCAACGAAATAAAGGGTGATATTGAATTTAAGGAGATTCCCGTTGTTTTATATTTCAATAATGGAAAATTGCTCCATGCATGACACAAGGCTAATACCTCGTTTTCGCTTTTATTTATCTCTATTTTTATAAGTAAACTCATCTATAACTGGCAGTATTTGACTAGATTTCACCTGTAGCTGGCTCGATGCACTGAGAGGAATTGTTCTGAGGTGAATTGACCATTCGGGAGACCTCGTGGAAATCGATCTCTGATGAAGCGAATGGCACAAGCATATCCATGAGGTCTTCAGGATTTGCGTCTGGATTCAACCACAGTTCTCGTTTATCCAGTGGTATGATGACGGGCATTCGGTTATGCAGTTCCTGAAGCTTCTGGTTCGCCTCGGTTGTAATAATTGTAAAGGTACGCAAGGGTTCCCCGTTTTGAGCATCTCCGGAGGTGGTAGCGTCCTTTGGATGCCAAGACTCCCATAACCCCGCAAAGCTCATCGGTTTATTCGAGTTGTGATAGATGTAATAGGGAGTTTTGTATTTCCCCTCTTTCTTCCATTCATAGAAGCCGTCGGCAGGTACCAAACAGCGTCGCCCAGCAAAAGCACTTTTAAATGAAGGTTTTTCAGCTACCGTTTCCGCACGGGCATTGATCATGCGGTTTCCGATCTCCGGGTCTTTTGCCCAGAACGGAACGAGCCCCCACCGGTATCGAGCATATCGATACACATCATCGTTTATGATTACTCCGGCGTCCTGGGTGGGCGCTACATTGTAGCTTATGAATACATCAGAGAGAAAATCCTTCACATAAAATTCCAAAGAGATGGTTTTCCGCTCTGACTTTTGCGTGAATCTTCCACACATAGAATCACACCTCCCTACTGCAGATCCATTCTTCTCAAGCAGATAACAACCGTTATCTATTATATCATACCTCTTCGATGTCGTGCACATTTAAACTTATCACTTCAAACTCGGAATCCACACTGCCGGTCAGAATGTAGGGTTTCTGCTGGGACAGATGCAGCGCGTATCTCTTAAAAACCTTGGGGAAAAAAACAGTTTCAAAAATAGCTGTTTCGTCTTCGAAGCTGATGAACTGCATGAGCTCATCGTTTTTTGTGAGCACCGTCTTTGCCGTCACCAGAATGCCTGCAACCTTGACTGTCCGGTTAACGTTTCGCAGCAGCTCCTCTGCACGTATCACAGCGGGGTCCTGTACTCGTTTCCGGTAGTGTTCCATTGGGTGTACTGATGCGATAAATCCAAAAAGCTCCTTTTCAATCAAAAGCTTCTGCTCAGGGGTGATATCCCGCATCGGTGGAGGGGTGAGCTTTCTGCTGTAATAGCTCACATCATAGAGTGTTTCCTCGCGCTGCTTTTCCTTTCGGTGCCAGTGGTTGTTTGCCATGAAGAGCAGCTGGGGCTGATTGTAAGGTTCGATATTTCTGAAACATCCCGCCTTGATGAGAATTGTTGTATCAGTCAACCCCGCATCGGTGCGTTCCATGAAGTCGATCAGCCCGTCATAATGACCCCGTCGATCACGCTCTGTTACAAGCTTCTGAACGATATCGGTCGAGAGGTTTTTAACCTGCATGAAACCCATAGAGATGGTGTTCTCGTAGCCGAAGTATTCGTTGCGGCTCACATTGATGTCCGGCTTCTCGACCTGTATACCCATTCTCCGTGCCTCGGACAGATAGGCCAGGGGACTGTAGTACCCTCCCTGGTTTTTCAAGACGGCTCCCATGAACTCAGCAGGATAGTGCGCCTTCAGATAGCAGGATTTGAAGGAGAGCAGCGCGTAGGAGGCGCTGTGCGGTTTGCAGAAGCTGTATCCGGAGAAGGATTCGATCATCTCCCAGATCTGGTCAGTGATCGCAGGGTCGATATTTTTCCTCTGCAGGTTTTGGTAGAATTTGTCCTTCAGTTCAAGCTTTCGCCGGATCTTGTCCTTTCTGAGAATGACCTTACGGATCTCATCGGCCTCACCGAGCGGGAAGTCTGCAACCTGTAGTGCGATCTTCGTGATGTCCTCCTGATAGCACATAATCCCGTAGCTGTCCTTCAGTATCTCGCCCAGCTCCGGCAGCAGCGGCGTGTAGGGCTTTCCGCGAAGCCGTTCTATGTACTCCCTGATGTAGATGTTTGCCGCGGGTCTGATGATAGATGAGTGGATCACCAGGTGCTCGTAATCACCCCTCCGGGTTTTTTTCTGAAGCTGCCGCATGGCCGGAGATTCCACGTAGAAAACCCCTATAGTGTTCCCCTCAGCGAGCATCCCGATGGTCCGACTGTCCGGCAGGGGGTTGAAGTCTTCGTAGCGGATCTCTCTTCCGTAGTGTTCTTCGATCAATTGCAGTGTGTCCCGTACAACGGCCAGGCTCCGGTTGCCGAGCACGTCAATTTTCACGAAGCCGAAATCTTCCGCCTGATCCTTCTCGAGCTGGATGATGTTCACTCCCTTCGGTGCCCGCTCGATGGGGATGTAGTAGTATATTGGTCTTGGAGTGATCACCACACCGCCGCAGTGAACGGAGAGGTGTCGCGGCCTTCCATGAATGTCCACAGCGTCCCTGAATATCTTCATGAACGCCGGGGAACTCTCCCGGTGTTTCGAGTACTCCTCGAACTCATCGGAGGTCCGGTTGTAGTAGTACCCTATGTTTTTCGTGATCCGGTTGATCTCGTTTTCCGGTACCCCGTAAACCTTTGCCACTTCCCGTACGGAGGAGCGCGATGAGAAGGTGATGTGGTTCGATACCATTGCGGCGTTTTTTTTTGTGTAGCGCCTGAAGATGTACTCGAGGATATCATCACGCGTATCCCAGGGGAAATCAACGTCGATGTCAGGTGGATCAACCCGTGCTTTATTGAGGAAGCGTTCGAAGAAGAGGCGGTGTTTGAGCGGATCGACGTGGGTGATGAAGAGCAGATAGGACACCAGGGATGCAGCCGCAGAACCGCGGCCGCAGGTGTAGGGGGAGTGCTTGACAAAATCGTGGACAACGAGAAAATAATCGGCAAAGCCCTTCTTCTCTATGATGTCCAGCTCCATCTTAAGCCGCTCCATTACAGGTGGCGTCACACGCGGATAGCGCTTTTTCAGATTGGCAGTGCAGAGGGCCTTCAATTTTGCAAAGCTGTCCTCGGCGTATTTCGGGAAAATAGGCTTTCCAAGGGGAAAATCAAAACTGCTCTTCTGAGCGATGATCATCGTATTCCGCAGCGCATCCTTCATAGACGCGTATCCTCGGGCAACCTCCTCTCCCTTCCGCGGGTAGGCGTATTTGCTTTCTATATCGCCGGGAGGAAGGGACGAGAGCTTCTCGTTTTTTGAAATCGCCCGGAGCAGCAGGTGCAGATGATGGTCGTCCCTTTTAAGGAAGTACACGGGGGAGATAAGAGCAGGCGATACCCCTATCCGCCTTGCATAGGCATAATCGCTCCCGTAGTCCTTCCTGAGCACGTTGATCTCTGCAAAAACGCCGTCCCACCCTTTAGCGAGTATCTCCCGGTCCCGTGTGATGACGAAGTAGTCTTTCGGGGGCTTTTTCAGAATCTCGCTCTTGAGGTTGAAGTCGTCACGCAGATGAATCCCCGATATGAGGGAGCAGATCTGTGCATATCCCCGCATTCGACGGGCAATGAGGATCCCGTCGAATGAGCCGTTTCTCAGCCGTGCACCGATAATCGGTTTGAGCCCCTCCTGCCTGCACTCCTGCAAAAACCGTACGATACCGTAGAAGCCGTTCGTGTCGCAGAGCGGGAGGTACTCCTCTCCCTGTGCCTTCGCGTAGGATACGAGCTCGCTGATGAATATGGTTCCCTCGCAGAGGGAGTAGACAGAGTGGTTTTCTAGAGGGACAAACTCACCCATCTCCTATGCACCGTAACCGATAGATTTCTTTCCAAACCTTTTGCGTATCTGATCGAATGCCCGGACCAGCTCTCTCGTCCGGTAGGTATCGTGGAAGAGACTCAACTGGAGTGAGGGTGTGGCAAAATGAGAGAATGACAGGAGGATCTTCTTGACACAGGTTCGCCGCTTCAAAGCCCTGTTCAGGTAGAACAGGAGCTCCCTGTAGAGCTTTTCCTCATAGAAGGAGGGGTGTATCAGCTTCCCCGCGGTCGTGTAGCGGTAGTCGTCCTGGTAGACGACCGTGATCCTGGCTGCCTGCGGAAAGACATGTTCCTCCCGCATGTGCTCGCAGAGCTCGAGGATCAGGTTGAAGAACTTCCTTCTGATGAGATCGTTGTCGTTTTTCTCAGAATTGATGATACACTCACTCGTTAAAACATCTTCAGTTTTTTTTTCTATGAGTGTATTGCGTGATATACCCCGGGAGTAGTTGAAGAGCAGCTCGCCATCGCTGCCGAACAGGTTTCGCAGATCGCTCTTGGAGAAGAGCAGAAGGTCACCCATGCAGCGAATGCTGTAGTCCAGCAGGAGTTCGTTTTTCAGGGAGAGAGGGAGATCAGGGAGAAGGGTAATGCTGAGGGGAGGGAAAAAGTGGGGTTCGGAGCTTTCCAGTATTTCGTAAACGCACCCTTCCCCCGCGACCTCCGAGGCGAGTCGTGCGATGAGGGTAGTGCTTCCTATGCCGCAGCGAGCCGTGAAGCCGAAAAGGGTTTTCAACTCTTTCAGAATCTTACCGCAGGTATCGAGCTCCCTCCCGAAGAGCCTCTGTGTGCCGGTCAGATCGATGAAGTATTCGCCGATGTCACGGTTCTCGACGGAGGGAGAGTAGTTTTGCAAATATGCACTTGCCTTTCCATTAAGCTGCTCTATATACTCGTAGTCGACCGAAAACACGCGTACCTTCCCCTGGAGAAACTCAACATTTTTAAGATAAAACCCTTTCTTAATGGGCGAATCTGCAATGGATCGCGAGTAGTCGAGAACGACACTCTTGGGCTGACTACCCGAGGCAACGACAAGCGGAAAGCCTTCCTCGCCACTCTGCCGTGCCTCCTCAGCTTCGGCAATAAAATGAGGTATCGATATGAATGAGATCTTTTTTGCTGGGTTTTCCATGGTAGTTCCACCTCCCCGATGATGTTACTCACTGCTGGGCATAGAACACGTTCCGCTTCCAAACCGGAGGGGTCCATCTCTCATACAGCTGATCGCTACACATTAAATTTCCTGTACAGACCCACTAGAATGCCGTAGATTTCGAGATCCTGCCCCTCGATGACGAAGATAGGCTCCACTTCGGGATTGCTCGCCCGCAGCTCGACATTGTGCTGGTGATAGTAGATCCGTTTGACCGTTGCTGCGCCGTCGACCAGGGCTACCACGATCTGTCCGTTCTCAGCGGTATTCTGCCGTTTTACTATGATGATGTCTCCGTCGAATATCCCGCTGTCGATCATCGAACTTCCTCTCACTTTCAGCGCGACATTTTCACCACCCCCGAGCATCTCCTCGGGAACCTCGACCGTTTCTTGAATTTCGTATACTTCGAGGGGGCTTCCCGCGGCAACCGTTGCCACGAGTGGAATGCTCACACTTCTCTTCCCAAAACCAACGAGCTGCAGGGCTCGCTTCTGGTTGCTTTCTCCCTTGATGAGAGCGCCCTTTTTTTCAAGCATTCGTATATGGTCGAAGACGGTGCTGATAGAGCGAAAACCGAAGTGATTTTTTATCTCCTCGTAGCTCGGTGCAATATCGTGGGTTTCGATGTAGCGCTTGATGAACTGATAGATCTCCTTCTGCTTTTCAGTGAGATACACTCTCTCCTCCTAGTACCGAAGGTGCTGTCAAGTACCGAAAGTTTACCGAACAATATATTAGCCGAAAATTGACCGAAAGTCAAGGGGAAATTGATTTTTTTTAGAAAATTTCGAAGGTAAGAAGCGTATAAAAAATCTGATTGAAAGACCATGCAAGGATAAAACTTTAATTGAGGGTTTTAAGGGAGGAATTGTGTATGAAAAAGCCTGTTGTTCTTCTAGTAACAATGGTGATGGGACTCTTTGTCCTGTTTGCTGTGTCAGCAGATGACGTGGTGTAAAGAGATCTTGCCGCCTTGATGGAGAAGTAGATCACCTCACTCTGAACAGAGGACCTAGATGTGTTGATGAGCTGCTACTGACCAGACGTTTACGATGTGACCTATGATCCGAACGGTCAGTCGTACATATTGGAGGGATCAAATGCCATACGACAGAGCCAACATGTGTGGTTTGACAATGTAGATTGCCCATCTTTTAACCTTCAATATCCGTAACCAGAGTGCTTTTTACCGAAGACAGGCGGTACTCCTGTGTACATCTACAACAATCTGGACCATAATTTCATAAATGTGTTTTATTTTCAGAAAAAGAACTGGTAAATATTGTATCATTCAAAACATTCTGCTGGTAAATTCGTGGGATGGTTAGACTGCGATACTTTGGTTGATATGAGGCAACTAGCTCGGGTAAATTGGCCGCACTTTATTCCTTTGGATACTGTCATAAATTGTAACTTCGCGGTAGGAATAATTGACAAAAAGGATGTAACTATGGGAAAACTTAGAACGACAATTGGGTATCTGAAATATTCTCTTTAGAAATCATTTAGGAGAAAGAGAGAAAAAGGACATTACGCTGATGTAAATGATATTAGAATGTACCAAGAGAAATATGGTAAAGGTGAACCTGTTTTTTTACATGGATGCACTGCATTTATAGAGTCATATATGTTTCAGATTTCATTTCTTGCAAAAAATTACATGGTAATTGTTGTTGATAGAAGAGCTCATGGAATTAATAAATTGGTCCTCATTGGTACGAGCACTCAGTATGAGAGATTACATGTTGAAAAAATTAAAAATTTATTGCTCACAGAACCACAGTACACTGGAAAAGCAATTTCTTCTATTAAGTCTCCAACATTGGTGATAACAGGTAAAAATGAAGAATTGGTAAAGCAAGAACATACTAAACATATTGCTCAAAGAATCCCCAATGCAAAACTAGAATTGCTTCTCAATACAGATCATTTTTGTCGTATTGAAGATCCAAAAAAAGTGAATAGACGCATTAGTGATTTCCTCGGATAATTGTCTACTCTAACTGCTGGTCTTTGCCCTTTACTACCGTCGAGTGTCTCAAATACCTGCAACTTTGTACTAAATACATCCTTAATTACCATTGACCTTCTTTGTTTCCCATCTATTGTTTCGGATATTAAGTGGCGTGTAATTCGAATACTTTCATTAAGATAATTAATTAATTCCTCATCAATGTCCCAGATGTTTTTGAAAAATATTTTCTGCCCAATATAATTGTGTACCGGCACCTTGAAGAGATGCAACCAATAAAGTGTCGGTAATTTCCTGTTTTGTTGCTCCTTCTTTTTTTGCTTTTACAATATGGTCTTCCGTGCAATGTTGACACCTCAGTACAGATGATACAGCTATTTTTATAAGCTCAATTGTTTTTTTATCAAGACATGAGTCATCTGTAATAGTTTGATGAAAATCTCGAAAAGCATTGCCAAGTTTGGGTGATGCAGTAATATACCATCGATTACGTTTTGACATAGTTACACCTCATAATCAAGATTTATGATAAAATATTACACGATGAACAATCGATATTTCAAGATTATTGTCGACTAAACTTCTTATATACAGTGACTTCTATAAGAGATGGGATGGATTGATAAGAAAACACTCAAAACGGAGTAGATTGTGAGCCTTCACAAGCAGAGCATAATGAATTTGCTATGATAGTAACAGATGGAGAAAAAGTTCTAAGGGCAAAATAAATGGAGATCTTAGGAAAACCTCTAAAAGAATTTCTTGGCGCCTCAAAATGGTTTTTAATAATCGTATTTCTTGGCACAGTATTTAGTGTTGTTTGGAGATTGTCCACTGATCGTGTGGTAAAAATTCCAAATTATCTCGGTATAGTGACTGTGATTATCATTGTCTTGGCTGGTTGGAAGTTAGCACGAAAGGATGGTTTTAATTTACTACAAACAGGGTTTGCAGGATTTTTGCTCTTTTTAACAACTGTTTGGTCGACACCATTTTTTCATAAGGGGTTAGAGGTTATATACTTAATCTTGATAAATGCTGTTATCTTTTGTGCAGGAGCTATTTTTGGGTGGGTGCTCTCAGAGATGATAACAAGGATAAGGCGAATTAATGATTGAGAATAACAATCAAATATACAAATTAGGGGAAATAAGAACGTGAACAATGCAAAAGACGTTATTGCGGCTATTGGCAACACACCTCTGATTCGTCTAAAAAGCCTTCCTCATGATGATAGCGCAGAGATTTGGGTGAAGTGGGAGGGAGCTAATCCCACAGGGAGCATGAAAGATCGGATGGCTCTGAGTATGATCGAGGGTGCTGAAAAGCGTGGTGATTTGCAACAGGGTGGCCGTGTTGTCGAGTACACAGGAGGTAGCACAGGAAGCTCTCTTGCCATGGTATGTGCAGCAAAAGGGTACGGTGCATATATGGTGTCATCCGATGCTTTTTCAGAAGAAAAGATCATGACAATGAAAGCATTTGGTGCAGCTGTAGAAATCATTCCCAGTGTGGATCGGAAGATTACAGCGAAGCTCATCCAAGCAATGATAGATCGGGCTGGAGAACTGGCCAAAGAACCCGATACTTTTTGGACTGACCAGTTCAACAACGTGGATGCGAGAACCGCTTACCACGATAAAGCTGAAGAGATTTTAAAAGACCTTGATGGCAGAGTTGATGCTTTTGTTATGTCAGTTGGAACAGGCGCCAGTTTTTCCGGTATTTCTGAAATCCTAAAAAAGCAACTTGATACTGTTAAATGCATAGCGGTTGAACCCGCTTCTCATAGAAATCTTTCCGGTGGTCCATTAGGAGGACATCGAATCGAGGGCATTGGAATAGGTTTTATCCCGAGCATCATGAGAATGGACCTTGTTGATGATATAGTGGCTGTATCAGATAAGGATGCTTTCGAGAGTACACGAGCCCTTGCACGTAAAGAAGGAATCTTTAGTGGAATCTCGTCTGGAGCGAACGTCTTTGCAGCTATGCAGATTGCAAGGAAACTCGGAAAAAAGCACAAAGTAGTTACGGTAATTGTAGACTCAGGATTGAAATATCTTCAGCAGGACCTTTTCCATTGATACAAGATCAGAGCATACATTATAAAGATCAGTATAGGGCAAGAAATAGCGGGCGATTATGAAAAGGTTTATGAGATAAACTAGCTCGCATTTAATCAGGAAAATGAAAGTAAATTAATTGAAAAAATTAGAAAAGGTGAAAATTATTTGCCTGAGTTATCCCTGGTAGCCGAGATGGATGATAAAATAGTTGGTCACATACTTTTTTCTAAAATACAAATCGTTGGAGAATCCATTTACGATTCTCTTGCGTTAGCTCCAATGGCTGTGATACCCGAGTATCAAATGAAAGGTTTAGGATCAAAATTAGTGGCAAGGGGATTGTATAGGGCAAAGGAATTGGGTTTCAATTCCGTCATTGTTTTGGGACATAAAGATTATTATCCAAAATTTGGTTTTCAGAGAGCGTCGAAATGTGGCATTAAATGTCCATTTAAAGTTCCCGACGAAGTATTTATGGCAATTGAATTGACAGAAAATGCGCTTGATGGAGAATCTGGGATTGTACAATATTCAGATGAATTCAATGAAGTTGAATAACTAGAGTTTAGTGTATTATGCACTTTGCAATTCTTATTAAAAAGGAAAAAATTAATTGAGATCATATAAAAAGATTTTGGTACTCGAAAATGAAATTGAAGCTAAGCTCTTAGAAAAAATTCTACTAGAAAAGAAAATACCGCATGTAATCAAAAGTTATTATGATTCTGCATTAGATGGATTGATTCAACTATCCATGGGATGGGGTCATCTAGAAGCACGAAAGGAATATGAAAATGAGATAATAGAGAACGAGAGTTAGCAATATTGCTAACTCTCGTT
>CAYFYU010000032.1:15121-22617 GCA_964347455.1 uncultured Spirochaetota bacterium
ATTAGGTAAGGAAGTTTAAAAACACATGCAGAGCAATTATGCGGAAACAGGAAGGTGTTTAGTTTGAAAAACTCAAATATGTTTGGGCACATTCACGTGTTAATTTTTGACATTGGTGGCGTATTATTCGATATTAGCAGTGGTGTCCAATGCATGCTTAAATGGATGAATGGGAGTCTCGATGAGGAACAATTATTGAGAAAATGGATTTCATCGCAGCATGTAAGATCCTATGAGCTTGGGAAAGTCAATGTGGATGAGTTTGCAAGATCAATTGTAAAAGAATTTCATTTACCTGTAACCGAAGATCGATTCATAGATGAATATATTTCATGGCACAAAGCTCCTTATGATGGAGCAATTGAATTAATCGAAAGTCTATCGAAAAGATTTGTTACTGCAAGTTTTTCAAATATCAATGAATTACAGTGGTCTCAAATTTGCAAATCGGGTCTTACAAAGCACATGATGTATAATTTTGCATCATGCGAGACCGGTTTGTTAAAACCGGATAATGCAGCATTTGCATACGTAATAGATCGGATAAGTTGCGATCCATCTAAGATGCTATTTTTTGATGACAATCAGGTTAACGTTGATGCTGGGAATATGATGGGGTTACATGGATATAAAATACGTGGGATTGAAGAGCTAAAGGCAAAACTCAAAGATTTGTTGGGATGGAAGTATAAATAATAAAATCAGCATCCCGGTCCAATCATATTATACAGGATATTATGACCAGCACTTAGCCAGGCAAATGCAGGCACTCAATGAAGGATTAATTTCATGGAAAAAATATGTTACGAGCCAATAGGAATTATTTACAGTCCGTTTAAAAAACCACAGGGTACACCCATTCAATCTTCAGCTGCTCTTGGTGTTCAAGGATTAGTTGAAATAAAAAAGAAATACTTGGAGGGTTTAGTTGATTTGGAAGGTTTTTCCCATCTCATGCTCCTTTATCACTTTCATCTATCAGGAGAACCTGGTTTGAATGAGAATTTTCATGGCCTCTTGGCGACACGGGCTTCTGCACGACCAAATCCAATAGGGCTCTCTATAGTACGATTGAAAAATGTTAGGGGAAGTACCCTGCATATTTTAGATGTTGATATAGTCGACGGGACTCCACTGCTAGATATTAAACCATACATCCCCCAGTTTGATACAAGAATTGATTGTAGAATCGGCTGGTTGCATGACAAAATTGATAAGAAGAATACAGTAACTGATGATGGCAGATTTTCAAGTTCTCAGTCTAACGATCCCATGATTCATTAATTGGTATATTTTTATAGTGATTTTATCTAAAGAACTTCAGTATTACTGGTGCAGTTTATAAAAGGGGAAAAAGAGTAAAATGTATGAATTCAAGATAAAGCGATAAAAAACGAAAGGGAGTTAAAAAGAAAAGGTATTACTGGAAGGTTGGTGAACCATGAGAAAAAAAAGAAAGAGAGGTAAAATTTTTTATGGATATCTAGAGGGTATACTGTCAATTATAATCAACACCGTGCTTTTTGGCCTAAAATACTGGGTCGGTATTACCACCGGTTCAATTGCAATAATTGCTGATGCGTGGCACACTTTGTCTGATTCGCTCTCATCAGTTATTGTAATTGTGGGCTTTAAGGTTTCGTCCATGAAACCCGATAAGGAGCATCCATTCGGGCATGGTAGAGCAGAATTGATAAGCTCAGTCATAATAGGCACTTTTCTAGCGATTGTAGGATTTACCTTTCTAATGGAATCGATTCAGAGATTTAGAAACCATCAGGCAGCACAGTACAGCGCACTTGCAATAGTTATCTTTATCATATCGATATTTGTAAAAGAAGGAATGGCACAGTTTGCCATACGGACCGGTAAGAATATTGATTCACATTCACTCATGGCGGACGGTTGGCACCACAGAAGCGATTCAATTGCTTCGTTTTTGATATTGATTGGTATACTCATTGGAAGATTTTTATGGTGGATTGATAGTGCATTGGGAATAGCTGTATCGATACTTATTTTTTACGCAGCATTTGGAATCTTGAAAGGGTCTATAAGCTCACTACTCGGAGAGGAACCAGATAAAGATATAAAGAAATCACTTTTACAGATATTGGAGGAGACCAATCTCAATGGTGAATCCATCCATCACATTCATATACATAATTATGGCAATCATAGTGAGCTAACATTTCATCTGAGGCTCCCGTCAAAGATTAAATTGCATAAAGCTCATTTAATTGCTGATAATTTAGAAAGAAATATTAGAAAAAAAATGGGAATTGAATCAACAATCCATATTGAACCGGATATAGTTTGATAGGGAGAAAGATTTATGAAAACCGGACTTCTAAGTGTACTTCACATTCAGAGGGAAATATCTGGTATAAGACTATCGTAACCAATCAAATCGGCGTGTGCAGATATATGCTTAATAGAATTAATAAATCTGGGGGATGTTTGGGAGTATGTTTATTTTAGAAACGACTATCCCACTGAATTGGATCCGAATCTTATATCTAATCGTATATTTAATCGCAAATAGTTTCAAAGGGCATGGGTCTTGTTTATTCCGATGCAAATATAGATATAATTTTGAAAAGGAGCTTATTGTATGGACTTAGTTATCAGGGTAAAGGAGATCAAGGGTCATTGTCCGGTTTACAAGATTGCCGATAGTTTCACACTTAAAGATGGTTATAAACTCTGCACAAAAATACCCCTCTGTATGCACGCCCTCGCTTCATTGCTTCCACATTACAATGCTCTCTCAATTTCAGCACCAGAAACCTGGGGTTTGGCCGGCACTGAAGATAAAACAAAGGCATATGTGCAATGCCTGGATGCACATCCCTACACTGATGGCGGCACTGCTATATTTGAGATCAGTAGAGTTGATTCGCAAAGTACCCAACCATAACTGGAATATTATCGAAGGTATACGAGGTCTTGATCTTCAGATGTATAAATCACTATTGGGCTACACAATGGGGGATATTAAAAGCGTTGATCGACCAAAAAGTACGGCAAAAAGAGTATATAACAAAATAAGTGGCTGGTATGATTGGATTGCATATCCATTTGAGAAAAGATACATTCAAGTGGGATTACAAAGGCTCTCTCCAGGAAAGGGAGAGATGGTTCTTGAAATTGGATGTGGTACGGGCCATGGAATTTTGCAACTTGCCAGAGCTGTTGGTGAAAGCGGTAATGTTTACGGTATTGACATTTCAAAAGGAATGATAGAAGTCTCAAAAAACCGTATTGAAAAGCAGGGCGTGCGTGAGCGTGTCAAACTTATCTGTGAAGATGCCTGCGAAGCTCATCTATCTGACGTGAGCTTCGATGCAATTTTTATGAGTTTTACCCTCGAATTGTTTGAGATGTACGAAATTCTGAAAATATTACATAAGTGCCGCCAAATTCTTAAAGAAAACGGCAGAATTGTGGTTGTTTCATTATCACGAAGGAAGGTGAATTCTGCCGTAAGAATATATGAATGGCTGCACATTAAATTACCCGCTCTTATTGACTGTCGACCGATCTATGTGGTTGAAACGATCATGCAGTGCGGCTTTACAATTATCGAGGTAAAGAAAATGATTTTGTTTGGTTTACCGGTGGATGTAGTTCTTGCTCATAAGGACCAAAGATAGAAGCATGGCAGCTGAAGATTCTGATTTAAGTCTGCCCTGGCTAATCGTGAGGTAGCATCGACCCTCAGTTTTTTCATACACTCTAATGCCAGCCGGGTATGAAGGCGTACGTAATCGATCCCCGTGGGCTTTCAGGTTTCCCTTGCATAACCTACAGATTCAATTCCCGGTTCTCCTTCGTCGCAGAGATCCATGCACGCCCTGAAGTATGGAGAGTCCACATAATTTAACAGTGAAAGTAAATCCCTGTAACTCTTAAATATGTAAGGTCAATAGTTCTGAGGAGCGAGTATCACCCCGAAATCTTCAGCAACTTTTGAGAGCTCTATTATTGAGTCACGGAGGAAGTTTCTACGATCTCCCTTCCAATAGTGATATGGATCGTAGCCGTAAGTATCATTATAAGTTCTCAATCCGTCATACAGAGTTATATCCCGCCAGTTGGCAAAGATCTTGCAAAAAAGTGCACCCACATTATGGACAAGTTTGATGCATTCTCGCACATAACAGATCATCGATTCTCTATATACGGGCACCGGACTGGTGTGTCATTTTATATCGACACTTTGCGTCGGTCAATTCTACTTTTTTAATGAATTGATACTTATAATTAAGTAGAAATTTGTTTAACTTGTAACAGGATGATTGTTTGTGTATTATTAGGTTATGCACAATATAAAAGGGGTGAAAAGATGATAAAAAAGCTTTTGCTACTACTGATTATTCTTTTACTCCTAGCTGGGGGAGTGTTTGCCGAGGAGCTAAAAGAGAACGATTCATCAAAGAAGTACGAAAATATGATAGTTGAAATTCATCACTGTACCACATGCGGCTTTCGAGCTCGAGCACTGAGCTTGGCGGAAGAAATAAAAAAAGAGTTCAATGTGGAATCCAAGTTGGTAATCGGGAAAATTGGCAGTTTCGATGTTATTGTAAATGGTGAACTGATATTTTCAAAGCATAGTGCTGGTCGTTTTCCAGAACCAGGTGAGATTGTTCAGATGATCAATGAATATATACATAAATAAGATCTTCAACATGCTATTTATATACACGCTACTACAATAGCTTCCTTAATGTTATAGTGGTACAAAACTGCTGCACATCTCCGTTCTGGCCGAACGCAAAAGACGTCATTGTGTCACACAGTGCAATGCCTTTATTTTGTTCACTTCCTTGACAGGACTTTCAGCCACGATTATCTGAAAGAGGATAGAGCATGTCTGTATCAGAGATTTTGGGTGACAAAGAGATAGTTTTACTCGATGGGGCAATGGGAACACAATTGGGGAAGTACGGAATTATACCTGGTGGGCAAAACAATATTTTGAATCCTGAAAAGGTCTTTGAAGTTCATAAACAATACTCAAATTGTGGCTGTGATATTTTAATTACAAATACACTTACTATGAACCGAATATACATCGAAACCCATAAACTGGATGTTGATGTGGCGGAAGTGAATAGGGCTGGTGTAAAAATAGCCAAAGCGGCAAAAGGTGAAGATCAGTACGTTATTGGTGATATGAGCTCCACCGGGAAAATGCTCCAGCCTTACGGTGAATATTCGGAACTAGATTTCTTCACAGCTTTCAAAGAGCAGGCAATGGTTTTAGCAGAAAGTGGTGTACATGGATTTATAATTGAGACTATGTTTGATCTGAGAGAGGCACTCTGCGCATTACGTGCATGCAAGGACATTGGTTCATTACCTGTGTTCGTGTCGATAGCTTTCAGCACCGTTGATAATGATGGAAGAACCATGATGGGTAATAGTGTGGAAGAGTGTGTCCGAGCTTTGTCCAAGAAAAAAGCGGATGGGATAGGGGCAAACTGTGGTGACCTCGATCCAGTGCAGCTTTCAACTATAATCCTTAAAATGAAAGAACTTACAGATATTCCAATCTTGGTGCAACCCAATGCTGGCAAGCCAAAAATAATCGAAAATAAGACGGTTTTCGATATGGTGCCGGAAGAATTTGTGGCTGGGATTATGAAATGTATAGAAAATGGAGCACGTCTTATTGGAGGTTGCTGTGGAACGACTCCAGTCCATATAACTGCATTAAAACGCAAGTTGGAACTACCCTAAGGAATCGAGAAGGGAGCATTCTATCAATGGAAAAACAGTTTCCAATAGAAGGTGTTGAGATGACTATACTTTTAGTGGTGGGTGAAATTGAAAGATCACGTGCATTTTACCGAGACGTACTCGGAGCATCTGTATATCGAGAATATGGAGGAACATCGTGCGTGATAAATTTTCAGGGTGCATGGATTTTACTGGTTACAGGGGGAGGCCCAACGGAGGATAAGCCCGATGTGAATTTCATTCCGCCAGACAATCCGAAAAATGTTGATCACCAGTTAACTATACGTGTACCTGATTGTAAAGTCGCATATGACATACTCAGATCACGGGGGGCGAAATTCCTAACACCGCCGGTAGACTGGGGTGGGGAGATTCGATGCTTTTTTCATGATCCCGATGGGCATCTCCTCGAAATTAGCCAATCTCTCTAATATGATCGGGTTGGAAAAAATAGATGAGCTCACGTTTAAAAATATTATCTGGTGAGGATCTGCGTTCCGATGGTACGATGGCACATCGCCATGATATTCGGAAACATAGACTATTCAGAAGAGGACACACAATTAATAGTTTCAACTCTGCTTAAAATAAAAACTCTTGCGCAGGATAAAAGTGTTGCAATAAGAACAACAGTGGAAAAAGTACTGGAAGTTTTGAATGATGAAGGGAAAACAATTCCTTCCAACTGGATAAAGGCTCGAGAATTGCCGAATTAAAATGGGGATACAAAAAATGGTGTTTCAAAAGGAGCTTTTGATAAAGCCGGTGACCGGGGCGCTTTGGGGGGACCTGGAATTACTATTTGGAAAGCATGGTGCTTACAGCGGATGCTGGTGCATGTGGTGGAGAATCAAAAGATCTGATTTTACAAGACAGCAGGGAGAGGGGAACAAAAAAGCATTAAAAGCGATAATCGATTCTGGTACAGTTCCGGGAATCATCGGCTATGAGCAGGGTCAACCGATTGGCTGGTGTTCCGTGGCTCCTCGAGAGAATTTTTCGGTTCTGGATCGTTCTCCCACATTGAAAAGAATAGATTCAGAACCGGTATGGTCAATTGTTTGCTTTTTCATTGCAAAGGAATACCGGCGAATGGGATTATGTAAACTTATGATCAAGGGTGCAGTCGAATATGCCAGGGAAAGGGGAGCACGGATCGTTGAAGCCTACCCTCTCGATAAAAGGGAAAGCAAGAATACAGCTTTTGATGCATTTACAGGATTTGCAACCACATTTTTAAAGATGGGGTTTACCGAGGTAGCCCGGCGCTCTAAAATAAGACCTATAGTGCGGTACTACATAGAAAAACGGTGATATACCTGCTACCATTATATTTAGGTTAAACATATCCGATAATATTAAATAATCTTGAAGTGAGAGCAATCTCACTCGCTACGCTGTGGGGGAGAGGTGTGTTTAGTCAAAGATGCACACGGTCAATCACATGGATTTCTCTTATTCCATCTATAATTATTACTACCATTCTTCTCCTACCCAATTGCTTCAAAAATGATGATGATGGCAATAATACTGACAATCAACAACCTCCCTTGACACCATTTTCAATAGTCGAAAATCCAAGTGCAGGCAGTGATATTGCTAACGATATCGCAGTAGATGGGGAGTACATTTATATAGTAGGTTGGGATGAGACGCTTGGCATTAACGATGGACAGTGGCGAATCGAGAAAAGGGACATCACCACTGGTGAGCTGGATTCTTTATTTGACGCAGATGGGGTGGTGCAG